>DATLTB010000148.1:0-2686 GCA_035533815.1 Chitinophagaceae bacterium | reverse complement strand
TGTATGGATGCCGCTTGACAAACCCAGGATCTATCACAGTTATCAATTAGCGAAACCGTAAATGGAGGAACCGTGTGCAGGAAAGCTGCTCGCACGGGTCTGTGGGGGAGCGGGGAGGAAACGAACCGCTCTACCCGGAATATGCAAAGCCCTGATGGGATCATTTATCCAATGATCGGTCATTTTCAGGAGATTAGAGTACCTGAACGGCTTGTCTTTACAAGTGCTGCATTGAATAATGAAGGCAATCAGTTATTTGAAGTATTCACCACCGTTGTATTTACCGAAATCGGTCGACAAACAAAGATTGATATGTTTACTTGCCTTGGTAAAGTGACTCCTGAAGGCAAACATTATGTGCAAGGACAAGAAGAAGGGTGGAAGCAAAGTTTTGATCGCCTTAAATGTCATTTGAAAAAAACTGAAGTAATCCAATAAACCAAGGCTACAATTGCTTATCATCAGTTTTTCCCATTGATCAGGATATTCAGTCATTAGCTTCAACTGATGATTCTGGGGAATGGTTCCCAAGACGGAGTAATATTACGAAGTCTTTCATAAATTAATATGGCGTTGCTCTGGAAAATCCTGCCAGGGTGTTTTTTGTAATTGAAGAACTAACTTAAGGTCTTTAATTCGGATTAACAATAAAGCTTAATGCATAATACAATTGTGTTGATCGAATTCCCAAAAAGCTGGGGATTTGAAATCAAAAATATTGATCTCAAAAATTATTAAGACTCAAATGATTGAAAAATTCGTCCGTAAAGGATTCAAATAGATCTTTATTTCATGATTGAAGTGTTAAACTTGGAAAAATAGTTTTCCTGACGGGAGTTAATGGACGACTACGCTCCCTTTCATATAGGTGTGGAACCTGCAATGATAGGTATAGGTTCCTGCATAACTGAATGTGTGGGTATAACTGGAACCATTTGGGATATCCCCGCTATAATAGCTACTATCATCTGCGTCGAAGCTACCGTCATCAACGTCATCTGCAGTGACCGAATGAGTCACACCGTCCTTATTAGTCCAGGTTACCGTGGTTCCTGCTTTAATCGTGACCGTAGCTGGGCTGAAGGCATAATTCTGGATGATGACTGAATCGGAATTGGATCCTCCTTTGGCTGCCATCCCCCCATTGGGATAGCCGCCAGTATTTTTCTTGCAACCGGCAAATAAACCCGCACCCAGAAAGCAAACTAGTAACCAGGCAAAGTTTTTGGGAGATAATGTCATAATTATAGTTATCGTTTTAAGTATAATCGGGAAAAGGAGATAAATAGTTGTTTGTAGTATTAAAATAAACATACAAAGGACCTCTTCCGGGTAACAATGGTGGAAGTGCTCCTTTTTTTTGCAGTTTTGTTGTCCAGCTTTTCCCTTTCTAGATTTTAGGAATTGCTTTTGTAAAGTTAATATTAACTTATTTTATGTTAGGCTAATTCAAGTCACAAATGAAACTTTTTGCTGATAAAGTAATTTATTAAAAACCTTATTTCCCGAATACACTTATATTCCTTTATCCCCGGAATACATGATCCAGTATATGTACTTGGCCGGATGGATACGCCTGGACAGCACACAAATATACACCCACCTGGTCAACCAATAAAAAAAGGAGGATATGAGCTTTACCGGATACCTCGAGAAAAAACGCCTCCACCCCTCCACGGTGGCAGCCTACGGGCTATCCATCGGCAGGTTCAGCGCATGGCTGAAGACCGAAGAACTCTCAGCGGCAGAGTTCACCTATAACGACCTACTAGAGTTTATCCGTTTTTTATCTGCTCAGGGCAAATCCAGCAGATCCATCCACCAGATGACGGGCATCCTTCGCCACTGGTGCTCCTACCTGGTGGAAACCGGGACAAGGGAAGATAACCCGGCCTCGGGGCTTCTGGTCAAAGGAATCATCCGCCAGCTGCCATCTCATATATTAGGCTGGGAGGACCTGGAAGAACTTTACCAGAGCTATAGCCTCCAGCTGAAGGTTCCGCTGGTGAGCAAGGTGACGGCGGGGCTGGTGATCTACCAGGGGCTGACCACCCGGGAGCTCGCCCACCTGAAGGCCAAAGATATCCACCTTGACCAGGCCCGGGTATGGATCGGGGGGACAGACAGGACTAACGGAAGATGGCTGGCTCTGGTGGCCTGCCAGATGCTTCAGCTGGGGAAGTACCTGCGGCAATACCCTCATCAGGCGGCGCCCTTGCTGATCCGGGCCGCCAGGGGTAAATCCCCAAGCCTCACGCAGATCCAAAACCGGATGCAGCAGATATTAAAACAACTGCGAGGGCTAAACCCCGGGGTAAGAAACGCCGTGCAGATCCGCTCCAGCGTGATCACCCACTGGTTAAAGGGGAACAATCTCAGGCAGGTGCAATATATGGCCGGGCATAAATACGTGTCCAGCACGCAGCGCTACCAGACCAGCGACCTGGAGGACCTCAGCCGGGAGGTGGCCCGGCATCATCCGATGAGCTGAACAAAAAAATATCTTTGTGCCCTTAAAATAGTAAGTCATGGAAAAATCGATTATCAGCCCCGCATACAAAGCGTTTTTAACAGAGATCAAGCAGAAGGTGTACCAATCGCAGTACCAGGCCATGCGTCAGGTAAACGAAGCCTTGATCGGCCTGTATTGGGAAATAGGGAAAGGTATTGTGGAAAAGCAAAAACA
>DATLTB010000147.1:0-28431 GCA_035533815.1 Chitinophagaceae bacterium | reverse complement strand
CGTCTGGTGTTTCATCACGTAATTTATCCTGGACAATAGCTTCTTGGCTATTTTGATGATAGCCTGATTTTTTTTCATCTTCTTGGTATAGTTGGAAAAAGCGAGGGTCATAGCCGGATCCAGACGGATTGCCTTCCAGCTAGCTTCTATGAGTATCTCCCTAAGCTTCGCATGACCCCTGTGGGTCAGATCTGAAGCCCTGTTATGCTCACCACTTGATTGGGTATTGGGGATTAGCCCAATAAAGCTGCAAAGCTTGTCAATACCCTTAAACCGATTAAAATCCCCTATTTCTGTCAAAAACAGCAAGGCACCGATCTGGCCTATGCCCGGTACACTGCGTATCAGGGCTATCTGGTCCATATAACGATCTTCCAGAGCCAATTTACGCAGCTCCCTGGTAGTTTGAAGCACTTGCTCCCGGGTGTATTCATAGCTTTGAATCAAAAGATCCAGAGATTTACGTGCCTGGGAAGTAGCCATGGGAAGGTGTTTAAGCCATCTGATATAGTTTTTGGACCAATAGGATGCCCTTTCGGTATCATCTTCCATCCGGGGAGCAATGCCTTGGAAGTACAGGGCGCTGGTGATCCGGTTTTTGCATCGGGTTTGATCTTTGACGAATTGCAGGTAATTACGGATAATACAGCGATCATCCTGCTGCTGGACCGAGGGAATATGGAGAGGTGTAAGCATACCTGCACTCAGACACCGGGCTAGTTTACCGCAGTCCACAGGATCGGACTTTTGCTGTTTTTCCTTGTCCATAGTGGGTACATCTGAAGGATTTACAACCATACAATCAATCCCACGATCAGCCATATTGCGTTGGGGACTGAAACCGCAAAAGCCTGCCTCATAGGCGACCTCGTACCTGGCTCCCGGATATTGCCCCTTCAAGGTCTTTTCCAGGGCTTCCACCATAGGCGGCTGGGAAAATCGTTTCAATACCCGGTCATCCATCATCAGACAGATGGACCAGGAGGCTTTGTGGACGTCAGCGCCGCAATAAATGGTTTTGCCGGCAAAATTTAATTGATTAATTTGTCTCATGAGTTCTTGTTTTTAAGTGTTAATAGATGATTGAACTATTAATTTACACTTTTACAGGAACTCATTTTTATTTGCTAAATCAAAGAGCTAATTCATACATACGATCTTTTTATTAAATGCCATGAAAATACATGAATTTATCCGTCCCCTGGAAGCGCTGGCCCCCCTGGAATACCAGGAAACTTATGACAATGCCGGTTGGATCACCGCTGATCCGGAACAGGAACTGACGGGTGCCCTGATTACCCTGGATGTTACGGAACAGGTGCTGGAAGAAGCGGTCAACACCGGGTGCAATCTTATCATTGCCCATCATCCGGTCATTTTCAGGGGAATTAAAAAGCTTACCGGTGGCAATTATGTGGAGCGGATCCTCATCCGGGCTATTCGGGAACATATTGCCATTTATGCCGCACACACGAATCTGGATAACGTGTTGGATGGGGTGAACCGGATAATCGGCGACAAGCTGGGACTGGTTAACCGGAAAATCCTGTCTCCCATGTCCGGGATCCTTAAAAAGCTGTACACTTTTGTCCCACCAGCTGAGGCGGCCCAGGTAAGGGAGGCCTTATTCTCAGCCGGAGCCGGGCATATCGGTAATTACCGGGAATGCAGCTTCAATACGGAAGGTGCAGGCACTTTTCTTGGCCAGGAAGGCAGTTCCCCATTCCTGGGCAAGTCCGGGGAAAGGTACCAGGGAGCCGAGACCAGGATCGAGGTGGTTTTTCCAGGCCACCTGGAGCAGGCAGTGATCGGAGCCCTGCTTGCCCATCATCCCTATGAGGAACCAGCCTATGATATTTTGTCCCTGGCCAATCAGGCTGCCGGATACGGATCCGGGATGACCGGTGAATTGCCTGCTTCCATACCTGAAATGGATTTCCTGAAAATGTTGCAAAAGATCCTGAAAACCCCTTGTATCCGATATACTGCTATACGGGGGAAGCCGGTTAAAAAAGTGGCCTTATGCGGAGGTTCCGGGGCCTTCCTCCTTCAAAAAGCCATACACAGCGGAGCAGACATGTTCATCACGGGGGATTTCAAATACCATGAATTTTTTGATGCTGATAACCAATTGGTTATCGCAGATATCGGTCATTATGAAAGTGAACAGTTCACGATTGAGCTGCTTTATCAGGTTTTGAACGGGAAATTCCCTAATTTTGCACCTCGCAAATCTGCAATTAATACTAATCCGGTAAACTATTTATACTAAATGGCCACAGTTAAGGAATATTCCGTTGAAGAAAAATTGATCTCTATCCTGACCCTCCAAAAAATGGACAGCAGGCTGGACGGTATCCAGGTACTGAAGGGAGAATTGCCCATTGAAGTGAAGGACCTGGAAGATGAAGTGGCCGGACTGAATACCCGCCTCGGTAATGTGGAAGAGGAAATCAAAAGCATTCAGGATTTCATTAACACCAAGAAAACAGCGGTCAAGGACGCCGAAGCCTTGATCAAAAAATATGAGAAACAGCAGACCAATGTTAAAAATAACCGGGAATTTGAGGCTATCGGAAAGGAAATAGAAATGCAGACCCTGGATATCCGGCTTTCGGAAAAGCATATTAAGGACGCTACCGAGGAAATCAAGGAAAAGAGCAGGACCCTGGAAGCCGCCAAAGCGGGGATTGAAGGAAAGGAAACGAATCTGAACCATAAGAAAGCAGAACTTGAAAAGATCATCGCTGAGACCGAAAAGGAAGAAAAACAGTATCACAAGCATTCGGAGGAAGCCAGGGCTAAAGTAGAACCCCGGCTATTGGCTGCCTATGAAAAAATTCGTAAAACCTATCGCAATGGCCTGGCTGTGGTGTCCATCGTCAGGGATTCCTGTGGAGGTTGCTTCAACAATATTCCCCCCCAGCGCCAGGCCGAAATCCGGCAGCGTAAAAAGATTATCGTATGCGAACATTGCGGACGCATCGTAGTGGACAACGACCTGGATACTACTGTGAAAATAAGCTGAACCCGGCGGGAGCGGCAGGGAGAGAATCTTTCGGGCACCCGTTGCGGGGTGCCTTTTGTTTTTGTACCGGATTGTTATGCTGCCTATTGCTGACCTGCCTGTCTGCCAGGAAATCTTTTGCCGGTACCGGTTATTATGATTTCAATGGCCTGTGCCAGCATGCATACCACCTTATCCTGGAAATGAAGATAGACAGTGGCATGGAACTGGCCGCTCAGGAGCAGAAAGTCCATCCTGGAAACCTGATCCCCAGCCTGGTGGAAAATGAGGCAGATTTTTTCGTCATGTTTTTTTCAGAAGACCCCTCATTGTATCAAGTGCGGATGGTTCAGTTCGATCGCCGGCTTCGCCAGTTGGAAAGCGAGGGAGACGCCAAATCCCCCTGGTACCTGTTTAGTCTGGGCGCAGGATATTTTCAGCGCGCCCTGATCTGCATTAAATTTCAGGAAAACTGGACAGCAGCCTGGGAGTTCAGAAAGGCCTATTTTCTGCTCAGGACAAATGCTGAACGGTTCCCCGGTTTTGCCCCAGACCACTACCTGCTGGGGGGCATGGAAACAGTCATCGGTACTCTTCCGGGAGCCTACAAATGGGCTTCTGAAATCATGGGAATGAGCGGCACTATTGGGGGTGGCATGAAGGAGCT
The DNA here is from genome assembly GCA_035533815.1 of Chitinophagaceae bacterium. Classification (GTDB taxonomy): domain Bacteria; phylum Bacteroidota; class Bacteroidia; order Chitinophagales; family Chitinophagaceae; genus JANWKA01. The sequence goes on along the minus strand of DATLTB010000147.1, from coordinate 24,757 downwards.
GAGGAATTTCATCCAGGATAGCAGCACAGCTGGTAAAATTTTCCGGCTTGAAGGCAATCTGTATTACGCCTACCTTGATTTTTTCATTGAAAATAAGCACCAGGAGGTATTCCGGTTCATCCGGGAGCACCACTTTGATTTAAAGGAAAATGAACTTTCCGTCTTCCTGGTAGCCAACCTTTCCATCAACCGGCAGCAAGGAGAATATGGACTGGGGGTAATGAAGGGGTTCCGGATGGACAACAGTTATTTCCCGATCCCCTTTCTGGAAGATGAATTCGGGACCCTTGAACTCGACCGGCTGCAATTGGACAGTGCTGATTTTTACCTGACCCGGTTTATCAGGTCCTTCCGGGGTAAGTTTTATCTCCGGGATGCCCTGCTGAAACTGAGCCGTTCCGAATACCTGAATGGGGACCTGGTATTGGCTAATCAATTCCGTGCCCTGATCAGGGTGCGGGGTAATGCGGAAACCGACGCGGATAAGGCTGCGCTGAGGGAATCCAGGGCCAGGTGGCCAAATATCCTCCTGCTGAAGGCGAGGCTGCTCTGCGATGGAGGATATTTCCAGAGAGCTACTGATTTGCTGAAAAATGTGCAGGTGACGGATTTTTCCCTGCAGGGCGATAAGCTGGAATATGCTTACCGGATGGCCAGGCTCTATGACCTGGAAGGCAAGTCATCCCTGGCCATACCCTTTTATTCAGCCACGGTCCGCATGGGCAGTGACCGGCCGGAATACTTTGCTGCAAGATCCGCCTTGGAGTTGGGGGAGATTTATGAAAGAGCCGGGAAAAGTACACTCGCCCTTTCCTTTTACCGGCAAGTCCTGGAGATGAATGAACAGGAATATAAAAATTCCCTTGATCAGCGGGCCCGGGCAGGAATTAATCGCGTGATCGGGAAATGATGAACCTGACCGATGACCATCTTTTTTAATTACTTTTGACAGACTTCCTCCCCCCAAGTATATTATTCCCGGAAGCCAGGATCCAATTTTTATGCTGCAGAAACTGACCATACAGAATTATGCCATTATCGACAGGCTGGAAATACAATTTTCCCCTCAGCTCAATATCATCACCGGAGAGACGGGGGCCGGTAAATCCATTCTCCTGGGTGCCCTTATGCTGATCCTGGGCGAGCGGGCTGATCAGGATGCACTTTATGACAAATCGGTAAAATGCGTGATTGAAGGGATCTTTACTTCCGGCGAGGATCGGATCAGCCGGTTCCTGGATGAACAGGGTCTGGATCAGGAGCCCCTCACCACCATCCGGCGGGAAATCAGCGGTACAGGCAAATCCAGGGCATTTGTTAACGATACCCCGGTCAATCTGGATCAGCTGGCAGAACTGGGTAGCCTGCTGGTGGACCTGCATCAGCAAATGGATACCGGAAAACTGGGTACGAGGGACTTCCAGACTGAAGTGCTGGATGCACTTTGCAACCATGATGGGCTATTGCGGGAATACCGGGAAGCATTCCGGGAATTGCAATGGCAAAGCAAGGAACTGGATCGGATAAAAAGCAATATCGCCAATACAGCACGGGAACTGGATTACCACCGGTTCCTTTTAAGTGAGCTGGAGGAACTGTCTTTCCGGGACCAGGAGATTGAGGATCTGGAAACGGTGCTCAGGCAGCTAACTCATGCCGAAGAAGTCAAAACTGCGCTGGAAAACATACAGGTTCAATTGCTGGATGGAGAAACCCCGGTAACCGGTCAACTGAAACAGATGCAGGCTGCACTGCAGCCCCTTTCCGGCTTTCATCCCGACCTGCCTGAACTAGTCCGGCGGCTGGGGGCAGCTGGCGTGGAACTGCAGGATATTGCCGGAGATATTGTCCGGATCAATGACCATGTGGTATATGATACCGCTCAGATTAATCAGGTCAGTGAACGACTTGCAGGCGGATACCGGCTGCTGAAAAAGCATCATGTACAAACCACCGCTGATTTGCTGATCATTCGGGATAAGCTTCAGGAAAAGCTGGACTCCGCGGAAACCCTGGATAATCAACTCATCAATATTCAGCAGGTGGTGGAGAAACTCAGTAAACAGGTTTCTTCCTTTGCAGAAAAGTTGTCCCATGATCGCCTAATTCAGTCAGGCCCGCTGGCGGAACGGGTCAATACCCTGCTTGAACAGGTTGGGATGCCCGGAGCCACGCTAAAGGTGAGTATACAGTCCCGGGAGCCTGGAGATTCCGGTCAGGATGAAGTCGAGTTTTTATTTGATGCCAACGCCAGCGGGCATTTCCTTCCAGTGAGGAAAGTGGCTTCCGGAGGCGAGCTGAGCAGGTTGATGCTCTGCGTGAAATCCCTGGTCGCCAAATCTTTGGCGCTTCCAACCCTGATCTTCGATGAAATTGACAGCGGAATTTCAGGGGAAGCAGCCAGACAGGTGGGGATGATTCTAAAGGACCTTTCCGGGGATCACCAGGTCCTGTGCATTACCCATCAGCCTCAGATAGCAGGCAGGGGGGATGTCCATTATTATGTATACAAGGAAGTCCTGGGTGACCGGATCGTTACCAGGATCCGGGAACTGAACAGGGAAGAACGCATATCGGCCATTGCTCGCATGCTGGGCGGGGAGATGCCTACTGCGGCTGCCCTGGAAAATGCCCGCGAAATGATGCAGGGGTAAAAATCCAACCCTGAAAAATGGAGTTCCTCCCTGCTCTTCGTTTTAATACCCGGGTTTATTTTTTCTGATTATTTTTACCAATTTATTAAATAACCCCCCTTATGGCTTATCAACTCCTGGAAGGTAAGAAAGGCATCATATTCGGTGCGTTGGATGAACGGTCTATTGCCTGGAAAACAGCCGAAAGATGCTTTTCAGAAGGTGCTGGGCTCGTACTGACCAATGCACCGATTGCCATGCGTATGGGAGAAATAAACAAGTTAGCGGCAAAGGTAAATGCCCCAGTAATACCGGCAGATGTCACCAGTATGGAAGACCTTCAGGGGCTTTTTTCCAAATCCATGGATCATTTCAGTGGAAAGGTGGACTTTGTCCTGCATTCAGTGGGCATGAGCGTGAATATGCGCAAAGGGGTTCATTATACCGAAAGCAATTATGAATTCATGCAAAAGGGATTTGATATATCGGCAATCTCCCTGCACCGGGTGCTGCAGACTGCCTATAAGCTGGATGCGATCAGTGATTGGGGTTCCGTGGTGGCCCTTACCTATATAGCTGCCCAGCGTGTTTTTCCGGATTATAATGATATGGCAGATGCCAAAGCTTTGCTGGAATCCATCACGCGCAGTTTTGGGTATCATTATGGAATGAAACGAAAAGTCAGGGTAAATACGGTATCTCAGTCCCCCACCAGGACAGCTGCTGGCAGCGGGGTGAAGGGATTTGACGGGTTCATCAGTTATGCGGAAAAAATGAGTCCACTGGGGAATGCATCCGCAGATCAATGTGCTGGTTATTGTGTGACATTATTTTCTGACCTGACCAGGATGGTGACCATGCAGAACCTCTTTCACGATGGTGGATTTTCCTTTACAGGGGTTACAGCAGCAGTGATTGAGCAAATGGAAAAATAGCAGGGTACAGGATGCAACAGCTAATATTCATCTTCATTGAAAAAGAAATCATCCTGTGAAGGATAATCCGGCCATATGTCCTCAATCCCTTCGTAAATTTCGCCCTCGTCTTCCAATTCCTGCAGGTTTTCGACCACTTCAATGGGAGCCCCGGAACGGATCGCAAAATCAATCAGTTCATCTTTGGTGGCTGGCCAAGGTGCATCTTCAAGGTAAGAGGCCAGTTCAAGGGTCCAATACATGTGGGGAAAGGTTTATGGGGCTTAAAATTTTCGCAAATGTATAATATAATTTGAAAAAACCAACTTTTCCAATTTTTACTTAAATTTCACATAATCAATTCATGTTATCTGCTTTTGGTCTCCGGAAATTTTATGGTCACCTGGAGGTGCTTAAAGGGGTTGACCTGGAAATCAGGGATCGGGAGATCGTATCTATTTTGGGTTCATCGGGTGCTGGCAAGAGCACCTTGTTACATATCCTGGGTACCCTGGATACCGCCGGAGAGGGGGAGGTATGGCTGGATGGAGAAAAAATTACGGCTTTAAGGGGCAGGAAACTGGCTTATTACCGTAACCGGCATATTGGATTCATCTTCCAGTTTCACCACTTACTTCCCGAATTCACCGCATTGGAAAATGTATGTATTCCGGCATTGATAGCTTCAGATCAGAAGAAAAAGGAGATCCGCAGCCGGGCAGCGGGACTTTTAAGTACCCTGGGATTGAAGGACCGGCTGGATCACAAGCCGGACAGCCTTTCCGGTGGTGAACAACAGCGGGTTGCAGTAGCCAGGGCGCTCATCAACCAGCCTAAGATTGTCATGGCGGACGAACCTACCGGTAACCTGGATTCTGCTAATGCCCTTGAACTCCACCGGTTGTTTCTGAAGCTCAGGGATAGTTCAGGTCAGGCCTTTGTGATTGTCACTCATAATGAAATGCTTGCTGGGATGAGCGACCGGCAGCTGTTGATGAGGGATGGCAGGATCATATCGGGTTAGGGTTTTCCTCCCTGGGTTTCCAGATGATTTCTGTTGTTCCTCCCTGCCTGGCAGTCCACCTGGCCAGTATGAACAGGTAATCGCTCAGTCTGTTGAGGTACTTGATCACCAATAGGGATACCGGCTCCCTTTGCTCCAGCAGTTGAACACAGGTTCTCTCCGACCTTCGGCAAATGCATCTGGCGATATGGCATACGGATACGGACACATGCCCCCCCGGATGGATGAAAGCGGTCAGCCCAGGTAATTGTTCATTCATCCGGTCAATCGCCTTTTCCAGCTGCAGGATATCCTCTTCCCGAAGATCGGGTATTCTCATTTTGGTTTCTTTCTGGGGATCGCAGGCCAGGGAGCTACCGATGGTGAAGAGCCGGTCCTGAATCGTATTTAATTCATCCCGGATCGCCTGACCGGATTGATAGTCCCTGACCAGCCCGATATGGGAATTCAATTCATCCACATTGCCATAGGCTTCGATACGGGGATGGCTTTTGGGCACCTTGGTACCGCCGATCAGGGAGGTTTTACCCAGGTCACCGGTACGAGTATAAATCTTCAAAGCCATAATAAAAGGATAAATAATAGATCAGGCCTGTCCAGCCAAAACTTCCGAGTGCAAACGATCGCTTTCAATCAGGCCGTCCCGCAGGCGGACAATACGCCGGGCATTTTCAGCAATGTCCTCTTCATGAGTAACCAGGACAACAGTATTTCCCGAACTATGGATAGTTTTAAATATATCCATGATCTCTTGGGAAGTTTTACTGTCCAGATTACCGGTGGGCTCATCGGCGAGGATCAAGGAAGGGCTATTGACCAGGGCCCTGGCAATCGCCACCCGCTGGCACTGTCCCCCGGAAAGTTCGTTGGGCCGGTGCTTATACCTTTCTCCCAGACCAACTTTTTCCAACATTTGCATGGCTTTTTCCTCTCTCCGTTTTTTCCCAATTCCGGCATAAATAAGGGGGATCGCCACATTTTCCAGGGCATTTAACCGGGGCATCAGGTTAAACTGCTGGAAAACAAAACCGATTTCCTGATTACGGACCCTGGCCAGGTCATTGTCTTCCATCCTGCTGACATCATGGCCACTCAAAGTATATTTTCCACTGGTCGGGGAATCCAGGCAACCCAGGATATTCATCAGGGTAGATTTCCCTGAACCGGAGGGACCCATTAGCGCCACAAATTCATTTTTATTTATTTCCAGGTTGATCCCTTTGAGTACGGGAAGTGTATTTTTACCCAGGAAATAACTTTTATTGATATTTTCTAACAGGATAACAAATGACATGGTTAAGTTTTGATTACTCGGGGAACTTTGAAGAAAACGCGATCATGCGAAGGGGCATTTTTAAGGGCCTCATCTCTGGAAACCGAACCCTGCACATGGTCCGGACGCAGCATATTTACATTACCAGACATATGGATCAGGGGTTCTATTCCCTCCGTATCCAGCTCTTTTAATTTATCAACAAAGGCAATCATCTGGCTAAGGTCTTTTTTTATTTCTTCCAGGGATTCGGGATCAAAGTCCAGCCGGGCCAGCTCACTGAGGCGAATGACAAGGGCATTGTTTACTTCCATAATATCAAACCAGGTTTCAAAGTTAATTCTTAAAATTTGTACCAGGGTAAAAATAGGTTAAACGGGTCATTGAACGTAAAATTAAAGCAAGTTTGCCAAGGGAGATTGGGGCAATTGAGTCACCAAACTGAATATGGGTTATTTCTCCCCCATGAATTTTATTAAATTGCGCCCGATGATCATCCGGGAAAAAGTGGTGAGCGGGATCCGGTCAACGGGTTTTCTGCATCTGGGCAATTATTTTGGAGCTATCCGAAATTATGTGCGGATGCAGGGGACCTATGAATGCTATTTTTTTGTGGCCGACATCCATTCCCTGACCACACACCCCAAACCCGAAAACCTCCGGGAAAACGTACACCGGGTCCTGGCAGAGAATATCGCTTCGGGCCTGGATCCGGACCAGGTGGCCTTATATGCGCAGAGCGATTTGCCGGAGACCCTGGAATTGTATACTTATCTGAACATGATCGCCTACAGGGGGGAACTCGAAAAAACAGCATCTTTCAAGGAAAAGGTGCGGCTGCAGCCTGAAAATGTCAATGCCGGGCTGCTGACCTATCCGGTGCTGATGGCAGCTGATATCCTGATCCATCAGGCCGTCAAGGTCCCGGTGGGCAAGGATCAGGAACAGCACCTGGAGATGACCCGGAACCTTGCCTCCAGATTCAACAACAGGTATGGATGGTTGTTCCCCGAACCGGAAGCTTTTAATTTCGGAGATGGCTTGGTGAAAATCGGTAGCCTGGATGGACAGGGAAAAATGAGTAAGAGTGAAAATGAGCTGGTGACCATTTACCTCTCTGACCCGGATGACCAGATCCGCCGCAAAATCAAAAGGGCCCTCACAGATGAGGGGCCTAAAACACCTTTTGCAGAAAAGCCTGGATATATTGACAATCTTTTCCTTCTTTTGAAGCTGGTATCCCAGCCAGAAATCGTGGCTCATTTTGAAGAGGGATATAATCAATGTCATATCCGTTATGGGGACCTGAAGGAGCAATTGGCTAAGGATATGATTAGTTTTATTTCCCCGATCCGGGAAAAAGCCCGGTCAATCCAGTCGGATACTCCTTACCTGGCCCGGATCATGAAGCAAGGGGCGGAAAAAGCGGAAATCAGTGCACAGAAAACCCTTAGACAGGCCCGGGAGCTGATCGGAATACATTATTATTAACCAGTCATTCCCTGAAATATTAATCTGTAAGCCGGATTAATCGGGGATACCATCGGGAATTTGTATATTGATCCAGGTTATTAAACCCCCGGAATGGATAAAATGAGTAAGATCAAGCATATTGCTATAGCTGGTAATATCGGGGCAGGCAAAACTACTTTGACAGAATTACTGGCCAAACATTACCGGTGGACTCCACAGTTCGAGGATGTGGAGCATAATCCTTACCTCAATGATTTTTATGATGACATGCCGAGGTGGTCTTTCAACCTCCAGGTTTATTTTCTGAACAACCGGCTTAAGCAATTGCTGGAAATCCAGAAAAGCAGCGGGACCGTCATCCAGGACAGGACCATTTATGAAGATGCAAGGATATTTGCCCCCAACCTGCATGAGATGGGACTGATGACCAAGCGGGATTTTGATAATTATTTCCAGTTTTTTGAAACTCTCCGGTCCATGGTCAGGCCACCTGACCTGCTCATTTATCTTAATGCATCCGTGCCCACCCTGGTGGGGAACATCCAGAAAAGGGGAAGGGAATATGAAGAAAATATCCGGCTGGACTACCTCAAGCGCCTCAATGAATATTATAATAACTGGATTTCCAAATATAAGGAAGGTCCCTTACTGATCGTGGATGCAGACAAAAATAAGTTTGCTGAGGAAGTAGAGGATCTGGGGAAGATCATCGCTGGGATTGATGCCCAATTACATGGATTATTTTAAAAGCATTCCCACAGAAATTTATATTATTAAAAATGAAATGTTAATTATTTTTAACTTTTTCCTTAATTTTACAAATTATCAGTTGGATTTATTCATATTATGAAATATTGTTTTTGTTTTATTTGAATTAAAACCCAAAATGCTTTATGTTAATAAATCATCATTTAATAGATCACTTAAGCTCAGTATCCCATGAAATCTATGATTATTAACGAGCTGTTAACAAAATATTAATAAAACGTTCACATTTTTTTAAAAAAAGCCTATATTGCAATGTCAACCAAAATCTAAATCTGTATGAAAAAAATTTTACTGCTTTTCACCATGATTATGGTGAGTTGCTCGCTGGCATTTGCGCAGCAACGAACAATCAGCGGCAGGGTCATGGGATCGGACGGAAACCCGGTTCCTTTTGCCACTGTGCTGGTCAAGGGTACACAAACAGGAACCACCACGGATGCCAATGGCCGGTTCACCATCACCACTCCACCTAACTCCATATTGAATATATCCTCTGTGGGATATACGACAACTAATGTGGTCGTTGGGCAGCACACCAATTTAGCCATCACGATTGCTTCCAACACGCACGCACTGAACGAATTGGTAGTAACCGCTTTTGGCGTAAAAAGGCAGGCCCGTTCCGTGGGTTATGCCACGGCATCAGTGAGTGCCAAAGCCCTCAATAACGGCAATCCGGTCGATCTGCAGACCGGTCTAACCGGAAGGGTTGCGGGATTACAGATTAATACCACCAATAACGGAGTTGATCCGGAGTACAGGATCACCCTTCGGGGAGAAAGACATGTGACGGGGAATAACCAGGCATTGATTGTACTGGACGGGATGCTGGTGAACAGCGATATCCTGAATACCGTCAACCCGGAGGATATAGCCAATGTATCCATCCTGAAAGGGGCCAGCGCTGCTGCCCTGTATGGATCAGACGCTTCCAACGGCGTGATCATCATTACGACCAAACACGGGACTGCCAGCGGCAAGCCCCGCATCACTGTTTCATCCACGGTTCAGGAACAGACGCTATCCTATTACCCCAAATTCCAGACCGGGTTCGGAGGATATGGAGGGGAAGCCCAGATCCTTTATGGATCCAACGGGGCCTACCAGTGGGGCGTCAATCCGCAGACCAATTTCACCAATTATGTGCCTTATGAAAATGAAAGCTATGGACCTCCGTTTAACGGGAAAAGCTATGTGATGGGTGGTCCCCTGGCCAATGGGCAAACCTTAAAAATCCCTTATGCGGCAGCTTCCAAGGCACCGCTGGTGGCTTTTGCCCAGACGGGAATGACCTACCAGAACAGTATTTCTTATTCAGGAGGGGACGCCAAGAACAATTATTTCCTGTCGGCCCAGGATGTGAACCTCAGCGGGGTAGTTCCCAAAGATATTTCCCGCAGGGACAACCTCCGGTTTTCGGATACCCATACTTATGGGATTTTCAGCGCCCAGTTCGATGTGAACTACAGCCGGGTCCACAGCAATACTGCCGGCCCGGATCCAATCAGCGGCAACCCGGTGGTCTGGAACCTGCTCAATGAGCCCGTCAATTTCCCGATCACCCAGTTCAAGAACTGGCAGACCAATCCTTATGCGGATCCCCTGCAGGGATGGCCCAATGCCTATTATACCAATCCTTACTGGCAGATCGATGTATCCAGGCAAGATCAGAAGATAGATGAGCTGACCGGCGCCCTGAACCTGACCCTGGCTCCCACCTCCTGGCTAAAGTTCAGTTATCGCCTGAGTGCCAATGTCCGCAATTATGAGGGCAGCAATACCACCGCAGGATTTACGGAGACCAATTCTTATTATGACACCCCGGCCGGATATGGCCCCTGGTTTGCCTTCAGCAGCATTGCCTCCACCTCGCATAAATTCGGTTCCCTCAATGTATATAATCAATATCACCGGAGGCTGGAGCAGGACTTCATCATTAATTTTGATAAGAAATTCGGGGATTTCAGCGTGAGCGCCTTTGTGGGCAATACGATCTGGGACCGGTACCAGAATGGCCAGAACGCCAGCAGTTCCAACGAATTCATCCCTAATTTTTTCCAGATTAATTATATTACCGGTGTCCCCAGTGTGGGTCAGTATATCAGCGATAACCGGCTGATCGGCCTGTTCGGGGATATCACCCTGGGATATAAGAACTTCCTTTTTGTGCACGGGTCCCTGCGTAATGACTGGACCTCCCTTTTGGCAGCCGGTCATAACAGTTTCCTGTATCCGGATATCGATGCGTCCCTCGTATTCAGTGATATGATCCCGGCCCTGAAAAACAGCAGTTTCCTGACTTATGGAAAACTGCGGGCAGCCTATAGCATCACCGGCGAAGTAAGCACTAACCCATATGGAGTGCAAAATGTATTTGATGTACCGGGCAATTTCCCCTATGGCCAGTTGCCTGGACTCCAGGTGGATGGATTTTTAAGAAATCCTGGTCTGGTCCCCGAAAAATCCTTTGACCGGGAAGTCGGGGCTGATCTCGGATTCTGGAGGGACCGCCTGAACGTGACCCTGGACTATTATTTCACTTCCACTTTCAACCAGACCTTCCCTGTGCAGCTTTCCAGCACCAGCGGATTTAATCAAGCCCTGGTAAACGGAGGCGATATGAACAGCAGCGGGGTAGAAATCACCGCCAATTTCACCCCATTAATCCGGACCAATAGTGGGTTTATCTGGAATATCGGGGCCAACCTAGCCTACAATAATTCCAATGTAGTGGCCCTGTATGGAGGGGTTAAGCAATTCCAGATCCCTGATAATAATGGTACCGGGACAACGTCTTATGCAGTTGTTGGACAACCCTATCCAGTGATCAAGGCCGCTGACTATGCACGTGATCCGGCCAATGGCAAGATCCTGGTTGGCACCAACGGGATGCCGGAAGAGAATCCAAACCTGGTCGTCGCCGGAAGATCCACCCCACAATATATCTTGGGAATGACCACGTCCATCAGCTTCAAGCATTTTACCCTGGCCCTGTCTGGTGATTACCGGGGAGGATATAATATTGCCGAAGCCATCGGCGGATCCTTGGACTTCACCGGGGTTGGCATCCGGAGCACCTCGGCCGGAAGACAGAATTTCATCTGGCCCAACTCTGAAGTGGATTTGGGGAATGGCAAATATGTACCCAATACCTCAGTAGCCACCCAGGACGGGAATCTGGGTCTTTGGGTCGATAATCAGAATTTTGCCTATTCTTCCGGACTTTCCCTGTATACCGCCCATACCAATTATGTCATTAGTGCAGCAGCTATCAAACTGCGGACGGCTTCCCTGACCTATGATTTCAGCTGGCTCTTATCCAAGACCAGGTTCATCACAGGGGGTAGCCTGTCCCTGGTCGGATATAACCTGCTGATGTGGGTTCCATCCCAGAATGTATATGGTGACCCGGAATTCAATTATGATAATTCCAATGCCACAGGGTATACGGACCAGAATCAATTCCCGGCCACGAGGAGTTTCGGGGCTAATATCACCTTGAATTTCTAAATCTAAAACCGGAAAACGTCATGAAACGACAACTCATCACTTTAGCCATAATCTCGGGATTGATTGCCAGCAGCTGCCAGAAAGGTTTTTTAACCGATCTGGCCGTTAACCCGAATCAGCCTTCCACGGCATCTGCCTCTCCCATACTGGTTTTGCCGCCGGCGCTGATCAATACCTCCACGACCATTCAAACGAGCTGGGATAATGTGGCACTCTGGTTCGGTATATTGAACTGGAAAGGAGGATATGCGATCAATACACCCACCCTCACTTATGTGGAAACCACCACCTCGGATAATGGGAGCTGGTTCAGTTTGTACTCGAATGCCGAGAATTATTATTTTATCCAGCAATATGCGGCCACCCATAAGAATAATGATAATTACGGGGCCATAGCCACGATCATGAAAGCCGTGGATTTTGAATACCTGGTGGATAATTTCAACAATGTCCCTTATTTTGATGCGCTGAAAGGCTCGACGGGAAAGGTAACGGAATTTTTCCCGAAATATGATGATGCCCAGAGCATTTACACGGACTTGGTCTCTCAGCTGGATTCAGCGATTGCCCTGATCAATTCCTCGGCCAGCAGTGCAACCGAAGCTATTCCGGGCGGGGATGTGATGTTCGGGGGGACAATGTCCCTCTGGGCTTCCTTCGCCAATACGGTCAAACTGCGGATCCTGCTACAGCAATCTGAAGTGGCCGGAAGGCAATCCTATATCAGCGGGGAGATTCAGAAAACGACATCCACCCCCTATCTAGGCCCCGGGCAGAATGCCTTTGTTCAACCAGGATACGCTAACCAGGATGGTCCGAACGGGGGAAACCAGGAAAACCAATTCTATCTCGATTTCGGGTTCAACCAGAACGGGAACCCCAACCTGTTCTATCCCGAACAGGGGGCCGGACAAGCGGGAATTGATTTTCTCAAGCGCACCAATGACAGCGTGAGGTTGCCTTTATTTTACACCCCGGTGCCCAGTACAACCACATTTCTTGGAGACTATTTTGGCTTATTGCCCGTGTTTACCATTTCCAATACGGGTCCGGGCATGCTGCAAAGCCCCGGCCAACCGAGCATAATCATGACCGCTTCCGAGAGCCTGTTCATGCAGGCTGAAGCAGCGCTTAGGGGATATATTAGCGGCGGAGTTGCTGCTGCCCAGACCTTTTACCAGGAGGCAGTAACGGAATCCTTTGCGTACCTGAACGGAGATTACAGTGGATATTCCCCGGGTTCAACGGGTAGCCCAAGTACGCTTTCCCAGACCGAAGCAGCCGCTTATTATAATCAGACAGGCGTTAAGGACGTATCCTGGACCACGGAAGCGTCTTTTTCCACCGTGCAGACCGATCCCAACCTGCGCACCATTATTATGCAGAAATGGATTGCCATGAATGCCAATACCCCCATGGCTTACTGGAATGATTACCGGAGGTTTCAGGATGTCTCGAATACGGATGGCACTACGGGTCTGCCGGATGTCCCGCTTTCCAAAAACCCCAGCCTGTCTTATACCTCCATCCCATTCCGGGTATACTATCCGCAGGATGAGTATGATAAGAACAGCACTAATGTACCTGCTTCCACTGCCAATATGCAGTATTCCAAGGTATTCTGGATGCAATAATGGCCAATCATTAACCTAAACGCTAAAGATCAGCAATATGAAAAGAAATATCTATAAGTTCTTAACCGGAGGGCTGGTATTGGGTACCATGCTTGGCACCAGCTCCTGCTTAAAGAACAATAAATACTATATTGATTTTTCCAAGGTAGGTACTACCGTGGAGATGGCCATGGCCCCGGCCAGGGCAGTGACTCCCCCCAATGCCCTGGGATACAGCACCTCTCTGGGCGCAGGATTTTACCTGGACTCCGTGAACTATTCCGGTAATGATACCCTGCCAATATATGTGAATGTAGCTTCCCCGAGTGTTCCCACTACGGCCACTACAGCCACATTGGCCCTGGATCCTACTGATTTCGCCACTTATAATGGCATCCTGGGCGGGGTTTATGATATTTATTATTATTTCCTGGGGCTCCCGGCACCACAGAGTAATGTGATCACTTCCGGTTATATTGGAATCCCTAATGCTGATGGATTTCAATATGAAATCCTGCCGGATTCCTGTTATACGGTGTCTTCCTGGACGGTAACCGTACCGGGGGGACAACGGCTCGCCCCGTTGAATGTCATTGTCAATGTGAACAAGATTGACACCAGTTCAACTTGGATCATTGATTCAACTATTTCCAATAATCCGATTGAAGTGCTCAATCATAACTACATTTTGCCGGTGACGATTGCTTCCGCATCCCAGAAGGTCAGCAACTGGAAGACAGTTTTTGTGGATGTAGTCGCGGTGCCATTCTAATTATTCAGTTTGAATTATTTTCTGGAAAGAGGCGCTTTATATAGCGCCTCTTTTCTATTTTTGCATTCTCAACTTTTCCGGATGGATAATCCAAATAACCAGGGCGGCCAGAATCAGGGGGCAGGTCAGCTGAACATTGAGCTCAGCGAGGAAATGGCAGAAGGCATTTATGCTAACCTGGCCATCATCACCCATTCCAATGCGGAATTCGTGGTGGATTTTATCAGTGTGATGCCCGGTATTCCCAAAGCCAGGGTTAAATCCAGGATCATCCTGACCCCACAACATGCCAAGCGGTTCATGAAGGCGGTGATGGACAATGTCAAGAAATATGAATCCATGCACGGGACCATCCAGGACCAGGAACCCGTATCCATTCCCATGAACTTCGGAGGTCCGGTAGCTAAAGCCTGAAAGCATATCATGCTCATTTATCCAGCGATCAGTTGATATTCATGGGGGACCCGGTTTTTTCCTATATACATTTAAGGCAGTTTACCCTGGAGATATTTTTGCGGATGGGGTGTAAACCGGATTTCGCGGAGCAGGCCGCAGATGGCCTGCTGTCTGCCGATCTGAGGGGGATCGATTCGCATGGAATAGCCCGTTTGTCAGGGTATGTGCGGCTTTGGGAATCGGGCCGGATCAACCCCAACCCCCGGATGGGGATTGTTCATGAAACGCCGAGCACAGCAGTTATTCAGGGTGACAGGGGACTTGGGCTTGTGGTTGCCCCCTTTGCCATGCAGATCGCCATGGATAAAGCCCTCCAGGTGGGAAGCGGCTGGGTCAGTGTCAGCAATTCCAACCATTTTGGAATTGCCGGAAGGTATGCCATGATGGCCCTGGATCAGGATATGATAGGGATCGCCATGACAAATGCCAGTCCGGTGGTATCTCCTACCTTTGCCCGGGAAAGGATGCTGGGCACCAACCCGATTGCCGTGGCCATACCGGCAGGGGAGGAACCGGCTTTTGTCCTGGATTTTGCCACTTCCACAGCGGCCAATGGCAAACTGGAGATCCTGCAGCGCCTTGGAGAAGATGCCCCTGCTGGCTGGATTCAGGATAGCCAGGGGAATCCAAGTTCCGATCCCTGGGAACTGAAAAACGGGGGAGCCCTGTTACCCCTGGGAACTGACCGGGAGCATGGCAGCCATAAGGGATATGGTCTTGGTGCCATGGTGGATATTTTTTCCGCTGTATTATCTGGGGCCAATTATGGACCCTGGGTACCTCCGTTCGTGCCTTATCTCCCAGTTTTGGCAGATCAGGTGGGAGAGGGGATCGGGCATTTTTTCGGGGCCCTCAGGATAGATGGTTTCCGGGAATCAGCGGAGTTTAAAAAACAGATGGACAAATGGATCCGCCGGTTCCGCAGTGCGGAGCCGGTTGATGCTGTTCAACCGGTGATCATTCCCGGTGACCCGGAGCGGATCATGGAACAGACCAGGCTTAAAACAGGGATACCGGTCCATCAGTCGGTAATAAAGGACCTGGAAGATCTGGCGATTAAATTCAGCATTAAATTCTGACCATTTTTATAAAAGCATGAAAATTCTGAAATTCGGCGGTACGTCAGTAGGGAAACCAGAAAGGATGCATGCCGTAGCTACCCTGATCAGCGCTTTGGGGGAGCCCCGGATAGTAGTGCTCTCCGCCCTGACCGGGACAACAAATGCCCTGGAGGATATCGGGAAAGCCCTGGCCCAGGGAGACAAGATCCAGGCAAGATTGCAGATTGGACAGTTGGAAGCCCATTACCGCCAATTTTACCGGGAACTGGTCGTCAGTGATGCTGCCCGGGAAAAAGCCAAAGCAATCATTGACGAGCATTTTGAATTCCTCAATATCATCATGCGGATTTCATTTAATGAAGCCCTGAACAAGGACATTCTTGCCCAGGGCGAACTGCTGAGCACCAGCCTGTTCTGCGTTTACCTGGAAGAAGTTGGCATAACTGCGATCCTGCTTCCCGCCCTGGATTTCATGAGCATTGATGATGCAGAAGAGCCGGAGATCCCGAAAATCAAGGTCAGACTCAATGCCCTGCTCAACAGGAATAAGGGACAAACCCTGTTTATCACCCAGGGATATATCTGCCGCAATGCCAGGGGAGAGATCGACAACCTGAAACGGGGTGGAAGTGATTATACTGCCTCCTTGCTTGGGGCTGCCCTGAATGCTTCGGAGATACAGATCTGGACAGATATTGACGGCATGCACAACAATGACCCGCGAGTGGTTAAAAACACGTTGCCCATTGAGCAGCTTTCCTTCGATGAAGCAGCAGAGCTGGCCTATTTCGGGGCTAAGATCCTGCACCCCGCTTCCATCTGGCCTGCCCAGCATTTTAATGTACCGGTCAAACTGTTGAATACCATGCAGCCGGAAGCAAAAGGCACCCTGATCACAGATCAGCCCAGGGGAGATGGAGTAAAGGCTATTGCAGCCAAGGATGGGATCACGGCCATCAAGATCAAATCAGGACGGATGCTCCTGGCCTATGGTTTTTTGAGGAAAATATTCGAAGTCTTTGAAAAGTATCGTACTCCCATAGATATGATCGCCACTTCCGAAGTGGCGGTTTCCCTGACGGTAGACAATATTTCCCAAATGGATCATATCCTCAGGGAATTGGAACCCTGGGGAAGCGTGGAGCAGGATCATGACCAAACCATTGTTTGCATTGTGGGCAATGAAGTAGCCTCCACGCCATCCATCCTCCGTAATATTTTCGATGCACTTTCCCCTGTTAATCTGAGAATGATCTCTTATGGAGGCAGCCGCCATAATATTTCCATCCTGGTAGACAGTGCTTACAAAAAGCAGACCCTTCAGTTGCTGAACAAAGGATTATTCGGATTGGAATAAGGGGGTCAGCTGGCCTTGTACCGGAGACCATTATATACCTTGATAAAGTAGATCTTCCGGTTTTCAAAATAATCGGGAACCAGGCTGTCGGAACGGTGATATACGGGTTCCAGGTCATAGGGGGTGATGAGCTGGTAACGGGGATCATTGATATAGCGGTTGAAATAAAGTCCATATAACTTTAACAATTCACAGAAATAATAAGTGGCTTCAAACCCCTTGAATACCATGTCAGGAGGAAGTATTTTATAGGTATTGCGGTAGTTTTTGATGATGTACTGACTCCAGGGATCCTTTTTATCATTGTAATAGGGGGTTGAATAAAAGATATTGATCCCCTGGAAATTGGTCCCGGAAAATGCGGACATCCCATCCCAGGTCGGCATGCCAATCACACTGAGCGGGTATTTTCCGGCAAGGGTTGCCAGTTTACCCGTAATGTTAGCCGCCGCATTTTCATCCATGGAAGTAACTATGCAAATATTGAAATTCACCGGGGACAAATTCCTGGAAACGGCCAGTGGGGTAATGGAATCATACCAGATAACTTCCTTTGTTGTTAATGGAATCATTTTACCTAATGGCTCATTTTCGCCCTGTAAAATGTCCGTTATCTTTTTACCACGTGCATTGTTTCTTCGAAACAGGATAATGTTTTTATTTTTCCCGAAATTCTGCAGCGCATATTCCCGGATGGCTTCCAGGTGGGTTTGCAGGGTACTGTTCAAAATGACCAGGAATGGATTATTTCTTATATTTCCATCATTGGGATAAGTGGCTGAAATGAAATTGACCTGGTGTTTTTTGGAAAAAGCGCTTAATAATCGCAGGTCTTCCAGGTTGACCGAACCGATCATCAGATTCACAGAATCCATGAATGTCGATTTCAGTATCTGTTCGATGCCCATGGATGACCGGGTATCATAAACCTGTACATCCAGGTTAAATCCCTGCCACCGCAGGGAATCCAGGGCCATGAGCGCTCCTTCATAAAATTCCAGACCAGGAAGAATCCGCAGGGGTAGGGGATCCGATTTAATGGTATCGGTTATTCCGTTGAGGTACAGGGGTGCAAATATAGCAATCCGATACACCGGCTTGTATTCCGACTGGGCAAAAACGGGAACATTAAATGGCGGGGTTTTCGCCGGGGGGATGTTTGATGATGGAGAAGTCCCTTCATGGATGGCAGAAGCAACCGGAAGCGGAGCATTTGATTTTTCGGAGGGCCGGAACGGGGAACAGGCAGTCAGACAGGCAACCAGGGCAGTGATGAACCCATTCAATACATATTTTCGCATAGCAACCGGATGAAGGTGGTTATTCCCATTCTATGGTGGCAGGAGGCTTGGAACTGATATCATATACCACCCGGTTGATCCCCTTCACCCGGTTGATGATATCTGCGGAGACCCTGGCCAGGAATTCATAAGGTAGATGTGCCCAATCTGCTGTCATGCCATCTGTGGAAGTGACTGCCCTTAAGGCAATGGTAAACTCATAAGTCCGTTCATCACCCATCACCCCTACACTTTGCACCGGCAGTAAAATGGCACCGGCCTGCCAAACCTGATGATATAATCCAGTCTCTTTCAGGGTCTGAATATAAATATAATCAGCCTGCTGAAGCAGGAGAACTCTTTCCGGAGTGACTTCTCCAAGTATCCGGATTGCAAGCCCGGGGCCTGGGAACGGATGTCTTTCCAGGAATTGTTCACTGACCCCAATTTCCTTGCCAATTATCCGGACTTCATCTTTGAACAGGTAACGAAGCGGCTCCAAAAGTTCCAGTTGCATTTTCTCTGGCAGGCCACCCACATTATGATGCGATTTGATGGTCTGGGATGGCCCGTGGACAGATACTGATTCAATCACATCTGGGTAAATGGTCCCCTGACCGAGAAAAGAGATATCTTTCAGCTGGAGAGCCTCTTGCTGGAATACTTCAATGAAGAGCCTGCCAATGGTTTTTCGTTTTTCTTCCGGCAAAGTTTTTCCGGAGAGCTCACTGTAAAAAAGAGCCTTTGCATCCACTCCCCGGACATTCAGCCCGAGACTATTATAGGAATCCAGGACTTCCTGGAATTCTCCTTTCCTCAGCAGGCCGTTATCCACAAATATACAATACAGGTTCTCTCCAATGGCTTGCTTTATGAGTATGGCGGCCACCGTGGAGTCCACCCCCCCGCTAAGGGCCATAACCACCCTCCGGTGGCCTACCCGGGATCTGATGGAGGTTATCGTTTCATTGACAAAAGATGCCGCAGTCCAGTCCCCTGAACATCTGCAGATTTTCATCAGGAAGTTTCCCAGCAGCATATTACCCTCCGGGGAATGGGTGACTTCAGGATGGAATTGGACGCCAAAAAGCGGATGTGAGAACTCCCTGGTACAGGCAAAGGCTGCCACAGGGATGTTTTCTGAACTGGCGATTACTTCAAAGCCATCGGGCAATCGGGTAATGGTATCAGCATGGCTCATCCAAACCGGTGTTTCCGGGGACATCCCTTCCAGCAGGGGATTTGCCGGACCTTTGGACATTAACAGGGAACGACCATATTCCCGGTTGCTGCTTGCCGCCACAGTGCCTCCAAATTGCGTGGCCATCAGCTGGGCTCCATAACAGATACCCAGGACGGGTACATGCATAACCATATTTTGGATATCCGCCCCGGGGGATTGGGGATCATTCACTGAATATGGGCTGCCTGAAAGGATGATTCCCCGAATGGAAGGGTCTATTGCCAGAGGTTCGAAACAAGGATGAATCTCACAAAATACCTTCCATTGCCGGACTTTACGGGCAATAAGCTGGGTATACTGACCACCGAAATCTACAATGATGATCTTTTCAGTCATGTCGTCACAAAATTAGCTGATAATTGCGGAATGTCTGATTCAAAATTCAGATTGGAATGGCTGTAAAAAATCGTAATATTATCAGGCGATTCATAGACATCATGCTGTTTTACATGAAAAAGATAAAACTGTTTATTTTTTTATTGCCGGTACTTACTTTAATGGAAGGCTGTATTCCGGGAGGATTCGGGATCAGGGGAAACGGGAATGTGATCAGCCAATCCCGCGATCTGGGATCATTCTCCGGGATTGAGGTATCTGGGTCCATGAATGTGTTTATCAAGCAGGGGACCCCCGCCCGGGCAACCATTGAAGCCGAAAGCAACCTATTATCCTATATTGAAACGGGGATCAATGGAGGTACCCTGGTGATCCAGACTCAGCGGAACACCTGGATCCAGAATACAAAGGATATTAACGTGTATATCACCGCCCCTGACTTCGATAAGGTGGAACTTTCGGGATCCGGAAATATCAATAGCCAGGGCCTGATTCTAAATAACCAATCCTTTCATTTCCGGGTAACCGGTTCTGGTGATATAAAAGCAAATATCAATGCTCCGCAGATTAACGCCACCATAACAGGATCTGGTAACCTGGAACTAAGTGGCCAGACCAGGAATATCAAGATTGATATTATAGGCAGCGGTACTTTCTACGGGAAACCCCTTCAGGGCGAGAAAGTGCAAGCAGATATATTAGGCAGTGGGAATGCCCAGGTAAATGCCAGTATACAACTCGATGCGACCATTGCCGGTTCCGGGAATATTTACTATTCGGGAAATCCAAGGATCAGCTCGCATATCATGGGCTCAGGCTCCGTAATTAAAAATAGGGGCCGGTAAATCGATGGATACCAGCTGCGGGAACTCAGGCAAGGATTTTAAAGGAGGATTACTTTGCAGCTACCGGCGATTTTACGCCTGATTCTGCCGGGGAAGCCAAATATTTCCTGGACAGTTTACTTTTTAGATTGGCTGCTTTATTCCGGTGAATGATATTCTTTTTGGCCAGTTTGTCGATCATGGAAATCACCCCGGGTAGTTTTTCCACAGCGGCTTTTGGATCGGTCAGGGATTTAAGGTCACGTACAGCATTCCGGGTGCTTTTACCATAATACCGGTTCCTTTCATTGCGGACTCCGCTTTGACGGACATCCTTACGGGTTGCTTTGTGGTTAGCCATTGTATGTTAATGGTTTATGTATTGGAATGATTAGGAGTGCAAAGATAGTTAAATCCCCGGGAAAGGCAATGGGCTAATTATCCGTGGGTAAAGAGCTACCGGATCAGGATGACCGTACCGCTTTTAAAAAAGATTCTCCCGTTTTCATCCTTCCCCTGAACTTCCCAAACATAGGATCCGACAGGGGCAGGAGAACCGTTGATGGTACCATCCCATCCCTGCATATATTCCCTGGTCTGGTACACCTGGTTTCCCCAGCGATCAAAAACGCGAAAAAAGATCAACGTAATTATGCCTACCGGAATTGGCCGGAAAATATCATTTCTTCCATCTCCATTCGGGGTGAAGGCATTGGGGACATATATCTCCGGACCCCTGACATATTTTATCCGGAGGGTGTCCATAGTTAAACAGCCATGCTCATTTTGGGTCGCCAGATAATACGTATTATCCAGGTTACCTGGGATTACCGGATCCCTGATCAACGGATTATCCAGGCCGCCGGCGGGAAACCACTGATAGGAATACCCGGAAACTGGTGAGAGAAACATGCTGTAAGCCAGGGGATCCGGTTTGAATGGTTGACCCAGGGTGATCAGGGTGTCTTTGACCAGATCAATGAGGGGATTGTTATACACGGTGATTTCCCTGGACCGGGTACTCCGACAGCCCCTGTCCGTCCCGGCGGTGAAGCTGACCAGGTAAGCCGTATCCCCAATGGTATACCGGTAGGCTGCCCGGGCTGTATTCATCGTATCAGCCGGGTTGTGATTGTCCCCGAAATTCCAGTGGTAATAATCCAGGATTCCATAGGGTGAAGAAGCAGTGCCCGTAAACTGTACCTGCTGGTTGATGCAGGTGTCGGTACTGGTAAAACGGGTGGTCAGGCCCGGGTAGATCAGGGCGGTGGAATAGGCGGTATCCGCACAGTATAGTCCGGGGTTGACAATCAGCCGGATTGGGTATACCCCGGTATCGGCATAGGTATGAGTGGGGGTATATTGGCTGGACATGGTGCCGTCCCCGAGATTCCAGGCATAGCTAAGTTTTACAGAGCTGCTATCCGTGAAGCGCACCCTGAAGCTGTCACATTGATTATAGGAGGGGATGGAAGCCCGGACAGGAACCAATTGCGCACTGTCATAAACATCAACCTCAAATTCCTTACTATGCAGGGCCAGGGGAAGGCCGTTGCGGTATTCGGTGGCGCAGACGGTGACGAGGTAACTGCCTGCTTTATTCACTGAGCCTGAAATAAGGCCGGTGCCGGGATCAATACTCACCAGGGGCCCCAGGGGCTGGCTGGCAGAATAGGGGCTGGCAAATCTCACCGGTGGATAAGGGAAGGCAGTATCCGCCAATATGGTATCGGCACCACCAGGAATACCCAGGATGAAAACTGTATAATTATCCGGAGCACAGAACCCATAGGAGAGGGAGTCCCCGTCTGCATCAGTTGCACCATATCCGATCCGGAATGATTGGCCCTTATGAACATCAAACAGGCTATCATGATTGAACACAGGCGAATTATCTGTCTGGTCACCCGGAATCATGGTTTGGTAAACTATCCCATTTATTTGAGTGGGATAGGGGTTATAAAACAGGTTGGAATCCACCTGGCAGCACATCCAGGTGGAAACCTGAAAAAATCCCGGGAAAGTCCTTTGGGCGATATCGGCATGGTAGGTCCGCTCCTGGAAGCAGGGTGCGTTACCGGTGATGATGCAGGGGTCATTGTCATAGAATCTTGCACCAACGCTGTCAAAGATCAGGGGGACCGTATTAATGACCAGGTGGCCCTCGATCAGATAAAGGGCTGAGGGGGAATACACCATCCCGTCCCTGCAGGATTCCCCGATTTTCAGGATCACCTGGTAATGGTTGAACCCTCCTGAGGAGTCCAGGAACCGGTAGCTCAGCTCACCATAGGTGATATCCCCATAGGTTTGGGGGATGGGCTGGATCTTACCCATGACGGCCTGTGCCCTGCAGGGGGATCCAATAAAAATCAGCCACAAGATTAACAGGATGCTTCTCCAAACCAGTCGTTTAACTGGGTATGCCCGGAATAAATGGAAATATAATGACTGACTCGGCTTTAACTCCAATGCCATGATTAAAGATAATCAATATGGAAAGTTCCTGGTTTCCTATCAAGGCATCAGTATTTCCCGGACCCTGATGGAAGGATGGGAGTAACCAGCATGATGCGGAATAATCAAACATTTTCCGGATTCCAGGGTATGCCGGGAGGATTTTAAACCACGGTTTTTCACTAAAACAATCGATATTTGCAGTCCGGTTCATCCACCTGTCCGGCTATTGATCACCAACGGCTTTTCGGGCGAAACCGTACTTCCATGAAAGACTTTTCATTTGTTACCGGCCCCGATCCCGCCTATATTGAATCCATGTACCGGGATTTTCTCCGGGATCCTGCCTCGGTGGAACCGGAGTTGTCAAAATTTTTCCAGGGTTTTGATTTTGCCCTGGGGAACTTAAATGGCAAACCAGCCACCGGAATTCTACCCAAGGGAGATCAACCTGAGCCTAATAATACCCTGTTGGCTAAGGAATTTGCCGTATACAGGCTCATTGAAGCTTACCGGAAAAAGGGACACCTGTTAGCCAGGACCAATCCAATCCGGGAAAGAAAGGACCGCCATGCTAACCTGGGACTGGAGCATTTCGGACTTTCGGCAGCAGATATGGATACGAACTTCCAGGCCGGACCTATTGCCGGCCTGGAAGTTTCTTCCCTCCGGAAGATCATTGAACTGCTTGAGCAGTGTTATACCGCATCCCTTGGAGCGGAGTTTACCTATATCAATGATCCTGAAAAGGAAACCTGGCTGAAGCATGAACTTGAAACCACCATGGGTGAACCCATACCACTGGAACAGAAAAAACGAATACTGCTCAAGCTGAATGAGGGAGTGATCTTTGAAAAGTTCCTGCATACTAAATTCATCGGTCAGAAAAGATTTTCCCTGGAAGGCGGGGAAACCACCATACCCGCCCTGGATGCCATCCTGAATACGGCTTCGCTTCTCGGAGTCAGTGAAGCGGTCATCGGCATGGCCCATCGAGGCAGACTGAATGTACTGGCCAACATCCTGGGAAAAACCTATGAGCAGATATTCAATGAATTTGAAGGACATGAGGCTCCGGATGATATGACCATGGGCAGCGGTGATGTGAAGTATCACCTGGGATTCCGGTCGGACATTACCACCTGGAGTGGCAAACAGCTCAACCTGCAGCTTTGTCCCAACCCTTCCCATCTGGAAGCGGTTTGCCCGGTGGTGGAAGGTTTTTCCCGGAGCAAGGCAGATGTGATCTATGGAAGTGATTTTGACCGCATCCTGCCCATACTCATCCACGGAGATTCCTCAGTGGCCGGCCAGGGAATTATTTATGAGGTCCTGCAGATGAGTGACCTGCGCGGCTATTATACCGGGGGAACCATTCATTTTGTGATCAATAACCAAATCGGGTTCACTACAGATTTTGAGGATGCCCGTTCTTCAGATTACTGTACCAGCATCGCCTCCATGGTGCAGGCCCCTGTCCTGCATATCAATGGAGATGATGCTGAAGCCGTTGTCAAAGCTTCGGAGATTGCCACCCGGTACCGCCAGCAATTCAATGCAGATATATTTATTGACATGGTTTGCTACCGCACCCATGGTCATAACGAAGGGGATGATCCCAAATTCACACAGCCCAGGCTATATGCGCTGATTGAAAAACATCCAAATCCCCGGGAAATCTATTCCCAGAAACTGATTGCAGCAGGTGACCTGCATGGCGAGCTAGCCCGGGAAATGGAAAAGCATTTCTGGTCACAACTTCA
>DATLTB010000146.1:0-5517 GCA_035533815.1 Chitinophagaceae bacterium | reverse complement strand
GGTGGATATTCCCATAGTCTTATCCCGTAGGTTTGAGGGTAAGATAAAAACAGTAACCATTAGTATTACCCCTACGGGGAAATACTTCGCTTCTATCTTAGTGGATAGAGAACTAAAACTTCCCGTGAAACCAATGATAGAAGCGGGAAATACCTGGGGGATCGATCTTGGACTATAGGATTTTGTGATTACTTCCGATGGGATTAAAATTCCTTCCCCTAAATTCCTAAGACAGAAAATAGACAGACTTAAAATCCTTCAAAGAAGGGCTTTCCATCACCAGAAAGGAAGTGGGGAAAGGAAGAAAGCTAACCATAGGGTAGCCATACAACATGAGAGGATAACCAACCAACGAAATGATTTTTTACATAAACTCTCTACCCAATTAGTATGTGATAACCAAGCTACCACATTGGTTGTAGAGGACCTTGCAGTCAAGAACATGATTAAAAACCACAATCTGTCTCTTTCCATATCGGATTCGGGATGGGGTGAATTTGTACGGCAATTGGAGTATAAATCTAACTGGTACGGCAAAAACCTGATCCGGATAAATCGATTTTCTCCCAGTTCCAGGACTTGTTCAGATTGTGGATATGTATTGGATGAACTTGATCTTTCGGTACGGGAGTGGGAATGTCCACAGTGTGGAACATTACATGACAGGGACATCAATGCTGCAAGGAATATAAAGAAAATGGGATTATCAGGGTCCGGTAGTTCCGAAGTGCCCATGGAGCAGCGGCGGTTACGCCGGGCGAAGAAGCGGGAAAATATACTTGTCCAATAAGTATATAGTACCTTATGTTTAATTCCAAAACCTGGGATAAGGTAAACGACAGGGATGAACTGTGCTTACCCTTTCATTCCGTTAATGCCCAGTCCAAAAGATTCCGCAGCCTTACAAAACACCAATAAACCAAATAGACACAATAAATTCATCTTTTGCAATAAAAATTCCAAACTTTACCTGATTGGAATACCCCCGGTAGAATTAATCGCCCTTTTTTCAACTATGAATTTGCCAAGCGGTCCAGGCAAAAGGATTATTTTTATCTGCCCCACCCCTTTTTTATCAATACCCGGAAATTCTCCAAGCGATTTATCCCAATGGCTGACTGAAAACCAGATTTGCCCTGATTTTTCCCCTTATTTTCAGGCTGGATTCATTTCAATGTTGGCGAACAATTCAATAATAAGGCCGTTTACCCATTCCCCGGTCCAGATTCTATGCTATTTTTGTTTAAATTAGTCAGTGTGAAGGGCAATTTTATTTTTGCCAGTTGACTCCCGATAACCTTCGGCTCTTTTGGTCAATCCATTTATTCTATCCTTTGTGGCGGAAACTGGTTTTAGAAAATGGATAGTCACCTTTACCGTAGTGTCTGGTGTTCTGCTTGAACTCATTGACACTACGGTAGTTAATGTAGCGCTCCCTAATATCATGGGCAATCTGGGTGCTACCCTGGAAGATGTGGGCTGGGTGGTAACCAGTTATACCCTGGCCAATGTCATTATCCTTCCGATCTCAGGCTGGCTGGGGGACCGGTTTGGGAGAAAGAAATATTTCCTGATTTCCATCATTTCATTCACGCTGATTTCTCTGTTATGTGGGAATTCAAAAAGCCTGACCGAGCTGATCTGTTTTAGGCTTGCTCAGGGCATGGCCGGGGGAGGATTGCTATCCACCGGGCAGGCCATCCTGCTCGATACCTGGCCCCGGAAAGAAATAGGTATGGGTATGGCCATATTCGGGGTCGGCGTTATTTTGGGTCCGACCGTGGGTCCTACCCTTGGAGGATTTATCGTAGATCATTTTTCCTGGCAATGGATTTTTTATATCAATCTGCCGGTAGGGCTCATCGCATCCTTCCTGGTATCCACCTTTATCCGGGAAAGTGATCAGCACGGAAAAGGACAACCAGTGGACTGGTGGGGTATTCTTTTGCTGGCAATAACTATCGGATCACTCCAGGTGGTCCTGGAAAAGGGGGAATCGGTGGGTTGGTTTCAAACCCCTTATATAGTCATTCTTTCGCTTTCAGCTGTTTTCGGTGGCCTGATCTTTTTCTGGCGGGAGCTATTGATCCCTTATCCGGTGGTTAATTTTTCCATATTCCGTTATCGAAGTTTTACCCTGGGTGCCATAACGATATTTCTGTTTGGACTAATATTATATTGTTCCTTGTTTGCCTTTCCCCTTTTTTGTCAGAATATCCTGGGCCTGACTGCCCAACAGACCGGGGAACTGCTTATTCCCAGTAGTGTGGTCACAATGCTTTTTATGCCAGTCGCCGGAGCCCTGACCAAATCTGGTTTTCCAACCCAGGTATTGGCTGCGTCAGGTATCCTCTTCTTCTATGTAAGTTTTCATCTTCTGGCAGGAGTGACCATCAGTACCGGAGCTGAATATTTTTTCCTCCCGATGGTATTTCTGGGTATTGGCAGGGCTTTGCTTTTTGTCCCGCTTACCACACTGGCCTTACAGGATCTTACGGAAAAAGAAACAGGGCAGGGCACAGGATTAAACAACATGATGCGGCAGCTGGGAGGAACTATGGGCATTGCAATTTTCACTACAGTATTGAATATCATGACAATAAGATACCGGAATATCCTGATCACTCATATCAATCCATATAATCCCGCTTTCACGCATAAGCAAGGAATGCTCTCCCATAGTTTCATCATGAAGGGATATACGGCTGTCCAGGCTAATCACCTGAGCATGATGATCATTAACCATGAAATCTATCAACAAGTCCAGCTATTGGCTTATAACAATATATACCGGCTTACAGGAATAGCTATGTTATTCTGCATACCCCTGTTTCTATTGCAAAAATTCAGCAAAAAACCTGTATTATCAGTGAATGGGATGCATTAACTATTTCATTACTCTTTTACTTCCAATAAAACGGAAAATTAATTTCACCCAGATTTTATTCCGGAACGCATCAAATACCAGCCAGCCTTCAGCCCATTTATCCATCCCCTTATTGCTTGATCAGTTCATTCCGGTAAATGGAATTACCGAGTCTGACTTCCATGAAATACATTCCTTGTGGCAGCTTGGCCAGATTACCCAGAATTAGGTTGTTATCTCC
This sequence comes from Chitinophagaceae bacterium, assembly GCA_035533815.1. Lineage (GTDB taxonomy): Bacteria > Bacteroidota > Bacteroidia > Chitinophagales > Chitinophagaceae > JANWKA01. Next base: position 2,410 of record DATLTB010000146.1, on the reverse strand, counting down.
CCCACTGACACTCTGTTGTGCATGATAAACTTCAATTCCAGAAGGATTATACAGGCGCACCATAGCTGTACCACTTTTGTCGAAATATATCTGAAGATGCACCTGATCTATAAATGGATTGGGATAGATATTGGTGATCCGGATATTGCTGCTGTTCATTTTAACTGCTATGATCTTTGAGAAAGAAGATGTCCCGTCAAAATTGACCTGATTAAGCCGGTAATACAGGACAGGTGATGAAATCTTTAGGACATTATCCCTATAAATATACTGGTGGGGAATATTGGAGGTGCCCATTCCCTGGATTATACCGATAGATCTGAAATGCTGTCCATCCAAGCTACGCTGTACATCGAAATGATCATCATTCAGCTCGGAAATGGTACCCCAGTTCAACACCACATCTTCCCCATTTATCTGTCCGGTGAAATCACTCCATTGTATAGGTAAAATACTATTCCCTGCACTGAAATATAGGGAGTCAATGGTAATTTCCTGAACTACTTTGGTCGTTCCCCAAAGTGCCGGTGGGTTTTTGAATTCAATGCTGACCTTATTGATATCTGCACTGAAATTCACATTCACAGATGCATCGCTTGGGGTAGGTGAAAGATCCTGCTTAGTCGGATTCGGACAATTTCCACTCTTGCCATTGGTGGGATCTCCATAAGCTTCATTGCCATTTACCAGGGCATATCCAGCGGTAGGATCCTTCAGGGTGAGGTTATCCGGCGGCACAGAAGTAGTACCATTCATCCCGGTGACCGTCACATAATCCACCCAAGCCGGGTTTTTAGGTCTTGCCTTATCTATGTCTCCGATTCTGAAGGAAACATTGCGGACAGTTTGAGCTCCATTAGTGAATAACAGCGTAATACGGGATGAATCATGGCAAGTCCAGTACGTTTTTAGCTGCAGGGCGTTGGCTACACTCACTGGTGCATTGCTGATTTGGGGATAATGCAGTTTCCAGGATCCGGTATTAGTAATCGTAACGGCCAGGTTATAGCCAGAATTACTGATATTATTGATAGTAGCGGATGTAGAACCATTAGGGAAATCCGTTTTTTTCCACATATAAGAGTAGACCTGGGCGCGTGCGACTGGTGAAAGACATACCAGTAACAGGAAATAAAAAATGAATTTCATAGGATAATATTAGGTTAAAGAATAAATCGCAAAAAAATGATAAATCTTCCCACTTTTGGGAAGCAGGTTTTCATGAAGAGTTTATAAGATAGACTTTGAATTAGTCAAACAGGGAGGATAGAACGCGGCAAAAATAATATAAATTTTAAATAATTAATAAATATTTTTAATGCCCAATGATATGTTAAAATAAGCTTTATAATTTTATTTCCCCATTATGTTTATTACAATACTCCCGAACGAATTTTTGCTCTTTTTGAGTAACCCATATTGGAATTATCAACTGCCCTGCATAGAGCAGCAGTATAAAATCAGGCTCTTATAGGGTAAACCCTCCCAAAGTAATTATGAAAGAAAAGCATAGTACAGGTATGTTGCGGTCATCCTATCAGGAGCCGCCCTAACCAGGTCAAGATGTTGCTTTGGGAGCGCGATGGCTTTGCCATCTATTACAAACGCCTGGAAAAGGGTACCTATGAAATCCCTTCTCCGGGAGCTGATTCCAATTCCTGTATATTACCTCTAACCAACTCTCCTGGATGCTGGAAGGGGTATCGCTACGTTCCGTTAAACTGCGTCACCGATACAGGCTGCCCCGGAAAATAGAACTTCAAATTTGATACTCCCTTTATACCCATCTTATTCCCATGGGATCAATAATAGGTGATCCGATGAGTGAAATCATTTTTCTGACCCCTGTTTATCCACAGTTGATCTGGATAAATAAATACGCTGAAACACTTGCTGAAAGCAGGTTTTAGTCGCATCTTTATATCGCATTACACTCATGGATTTCCTCCGTTCATACGACTCATTAAGCCACGAAGATCTCATCGAGCTGGGTCAATCTCAGCAATCCGAAATCCAGTCTTTGCAAGCTGTCAATCAGAACCTGGAATTTAAGGTCACTGCCCTGACCCACGAGTTATCCAAATTGAAGAAGCTGATCTTTGGTTCTCGCTCAGAGCGGTTCATACCTGCTGAGGATAACACGGTCCACCAGGGAGTGCTGGACCTGGGTATAAACCCCATCGCTGAACGGCCCGCCATCTCCCAGCAGATAACCTATAACCGCACTGCCGTCACTTCCTCCCGGAACATCTTCACCGGGAAGTGATCGTGCTAGAGTCTACAGAGGATACTACCGGTGCCGTGAAGATCGGGGAGGAAGTGACTCGGAATGGATCAGTTGGTACGGGAAGCAGAAGCAGGGGCCATAGGCTACCTGGAATTTACCAGTAAGCTGCTGGGAGCAGAAGCA
>DATLTB010000145.1:0-3343 GCA_035533815.1 Chitinophagaceae bacterium | reverse complement strand
CCTCTTCTATCATTGGTTTCACGGGAAGTTTTAGTTCCCTGTCCACCAAGATAGAAGCGAAGTATTTCCCCGTAGGGGTAATACTAATGGTGACTGTTTTTATCTTATCCTCAAACCTGCGGGATAAGACTATGGGAATATCCACCATTTTCGGGATGGTTAAGGTAGATTTATCCCAATTAATTTCTCTCTTATTACAAGGACATTGAAATGACTGATGTCCTCCCCGTTTTTTATAGTTGGGAAATCCCCCTCCTCTAAAGAAATGCTGATAGGCTTTGTCCATATTCAATATGGCAGCATTAAGCGATTGACTATCCGGTTCTGCTAACCAGGGAAATACCTGTTTGGTTTCTGATACTTGTTTCATCAGATCATATGCACTTATGACCCGTTTCGTTTCCCATAACCATCTCCGTAAATATAAGGAGGAATTATAAACATATCGGACACACCCAAAGGTCTTGTTGATAAGAATCTTCTGGTCCTTAGTGGGATAAATTCGATATTTGTATGCTTTAAGCATGGACAAAATTACTGGATTGGTCCCAATAATTATATAGGTGCCTTTTTTTTTATTTAAATGGCCTTTTTTTTTGCAGACCTTTATCCTGCCCTGCAAATATATTACGAAAACAGCGGTAAAAAGGGCAAATTTGTTAACCGGAAGTTAAACCTCCCGGATTTCACCCGTTTTTTTTCTGGTTTAAAAAGTACATTTGTCCATATTTGTTGGCATGAATGATCTCCGTCAGGAAACTTCTACTTACAGCCAGCTTTCCTTTGATGATTTTCGCAAGGAAGTAATGGCCGATTACCGGTTGGCCTGCGAAAGCAGGGAGGCCAGCATTCTGGCCCGCAGGGAAGTGCTCAACGGAAAGGCAAAGTTTGGCATTTTCGGAGATGGAAAGGAATTGCCGCAGATCGCCATGGCCAAATTTTTCCGCAATGGGGATTTTCGGTCGGGGTATTACCGGGATCAGACCTTTGCCTTTGCTTCCGGGATTTCCACCCTGGAGCAGTTTTTTTCCCAGCTATACGGGGATCCGGATGCCACCCATGATCCATTTTCCGCAGGTCGTCAGATGAATGCGCATTTTGCCACCCCCAATATCGATGATTCCGGCAACTGGAAAGCACTGGTCCGGATGAAGAACACCCTCGCTGATATGGCTCCGACGGCTGCCCAGATGCCCCGCTCAGTCGGCCTGGCCCTGGCCTCGAAGCTGTTCCGGGAGGTACCCCAGCTTAAATCCCTGACCGACTTCTCAGACCAGGGAAATGAAGTTTGCTTTGCCACCATCGGGGATGCCAGCACTTCGGAAGGACATTTCTGGGAAGCCGTGAATGCGATGGCGGTCCTCCAGATACCCCTGGCTATTTTCATCTGGGATGACGGGTATGGCATCTCCGTTCCCAGTAAACTGCAGACGGTCAAAGGGTCCATTTCCGAGGCGCTGGAAGGGTTCAGCCTTTCGGAAGGTTCCAATGGAATTGATATATACCGGATCAAGGGCTGGGATTATGCCGGACTCTGCGAAACCATGGAAAGGGGCATCCGCAGGATCCGCCAGACCCATGTGCCTGCCGTTTTCCATGTGGAGGAGCTAACACAGCCCCTGGGTCATTCCACCTCCGGATCACATGAAAGATATAAAAGCAAAGAAAGACTGCAATGGGAAAAACAGTGGGACTGCAATCGGCAGATGAGGCTTTGGATGCTGGAAAATGCCCTGGCCAGCGAAGAGGAACTGCTGGATACGGAGGTTAAGGCGAAAAAGACGGTTCAACAGGCCAGGAAAAAGGCCTGGGATAAATATATGGCTCCCATCCGCGAAGAGATTGACCGCTTTATCTCCCTGGCCCGTACCCTGACCAGCGAACCGGATATCGATACCCTGCTCATCGATGGCATTATAGCAGAGCTGACCGCAAACAGGGAGCCTATCCGGCGGGATATCCTGGTCGCTGGAGCCCGGATCATCCAGGCCCATGTTCAACTGCCAGGGCCTGCCCTGGAAAATCTGAGGACCTGGTACCAGGAACAGAAATCGGAAAATACAGCCCGATATAATTCTGAGCTCTACTGCAGCGGAGAAAAATCCGCCCTTCAGGTACCGGTGGTGAGACCGAATTATACTCCGGATGCTCCCCTGATCAACGGATATGAAATATTGAACCGCTATTTTGACCGGTTATTTGCCACACACCCTACGGTCTTTGCCTTCGGAGAGGATGTGGGGCTCATCGGAGATGTGAACCAGGCCTTCGCCGGGCTCCAGCAAAAGCATGGAACCAACCGGATCTTTGATACCGGCATCCGGGAGCTCACCATTATCGGGGAAGCCATTGGTATGGCTTACCGGGGGCTGAGACCCATTGCCGAAGTACAATACCTGGATTACCTGATCTACTGCCTGCAACCTTTATCGGATGATGTGGCCACCATGCATTACCGTACCAGGGGGATAGAAGCCTGTCCGGTGATCATCCGTACCCGTGGTCACCGCCTGGAAGGGATCTGGCATTCCGGTTCTCCCATGGGCATGATCATCCATTCCCTCCGGGGCATGTATGTCTGTGTACCCAGGAATATGGTACAGGCTGCGGGCATGTACAACACCCTGCTCCGGTCCAATGATCCCGGATTGGTCATTGAATCCCTGAACGGATACCGCCTGAAGGAGCGGTTGCCGGATAACTTGGAAGAGTTCACAGTTCCGTTTGGGATACCCGAAGTGCTGATTGAAGGCAGTGACCTGACCATTGTATCCTACGGCTCGGTGCTGCGGATCGCCCAGGAAGCCATCGGGAGGCTGCAGCATATGGGGATATCCTGTGAACTGATTGATGTGCAGACCCTGCTGCCTTTTGACATCCATCACGCCATCGTCGGATCTTTGGAAAAGACCAGCAGGATCCTGTTTCTGGATGAGGATGTGCCGGGAGGGGCGAGTGCATATATGTTCCAGCAGGTCATGGAAATACAGCAGGGTTTCCGGTGGCTGGATGCTGCTCCGCGGACCCTCGCTTCAAAGGAACACCGGCCGGCTTATGGTTCAGACGGGGACTATTTTTCCAAGCCCAATGCTGAAGATATTGTGGAAACGGTCCTGGACATGATGAAGGAATAATACCTACCGGAATATCCGCTCGGCGAAAGTATATAAATAGCGCCTCCAGTTCATATAAGTATGCGCTCCCCCGCTTTCGTGGAATTCATAGTGAATACCATAACGGTCAAAAATGGCCCGGGTAGCTTGGTTGCTGGTTACAAAAAAAGGGTCCTCGGAACCCAGGGCTATCCAAAACAGGTGGGTATCTTTGTTGATCTTTGGATTGC
>DATLTB010000144.1:0-9265 GCA_035533815.1 Chitinophagaceae bacterium | reverse complement strand
TTTCCAAAGAGATAGCATTTCCCTTTGCAATGCATCCATGGCTTATCCCTGTTGATGCAAAGATGAGTGGCAATATATTCCCTGTTCAGTTGAAAATAGGCAAGGATGCCCAGTCTGGCTAAGCTTTGGAATAAAAGGGCTCCCAGCAGGAATATGGATAGAGATTGTCGGAACATCTGTGAGACAAAAGTAATTAAAGAATGGAAATCTGGTCTGGTTGATTCAAGATAATCCCTGTTTTACGCAGGGTAATTTAATAGATTTTCAATACATTAGTTTTTAACCACTTGAAAACTTAATTTTCCATTATTAGGAGCCTCGGAATAGCTTTGGCGGATGTTCATCCGCAAAAAGAAGAATAAGGCAGCATCAACTACCATACAAATAGTTTCCAAATCCGCAGGAAAAAATAAAATCAATAAGACAATAGGCCAAAGTACAGATGCCCAACATCTGGAAACACTTCGTCAAAGGTGTACAGGCAATTCACGAAATAACCCGGCAACCGAGTTTTTTTTACGATCCCCATGATACTTTGATAAAATCCTATTTGGGTTCACTGGGTAATAATCAGATCAGGGTGGTCGGCCCGGAAATGGTTTTTGGGAAGCTTTATGAACGCATCGGTTTAAATGTTATAAAAGAAGAGTTATTCCGGCATCTGGTTATAACCAGGCTCGTATATCCAGGTATCAAGTTGTAAACAGTATCCTATCTCAAAAGATACCAGGGAGTGGTTATAAGCGTGGACAAGGTATACCGGTTCCTGGATTTATTGCAAAGCAAATTAAAAACCCAGGACTGAAACCGAATGTATGGGATCCGGTCATCCGGATCTATTTCACTGCTTGGGTTTCCTGGAACAGGATTTAACAATCGGTTCCCGAAGGAGCATCCAATAATCACTAGATTTGCGGTTTATCAGGATTCCATTCCATGGAAACATCAGCATTGATCAATGTAAGCCTGCAATGAATCTTTCTGCTCATCTGGATACCCAATTCAGGCTGGCTGGAATGAATGATCTGCCGGCAATTGTGGAAATTTACAATTCCACAATTGCCGGAAAGATGTCCACTGCGGATACGGAGCCCCAGAGTGTCCAGTCCAGACAGGAATGGTTCAGGGAACATGATCCAGCCAAACGGCCCCTATGGGTTTTGGAGGGAGCTTCCGGCATGATTGGTTGGATCAGCCTTCAATCCTTTTATGGGAGGCCTGCCTATGATCAGACTGCAGAAATAAGTATTTATATCGGTGAAAAATATCGGGGGAAGGGGATGGGAAGCAAGTCTCTGGAATATGCGATCAGCCAGGGTAATACTTTAGGGATACGCTCCCTCGTAGGGTTTATTTTTGCTCATAATATGGCCAGCATTCGATTATTTGAAAAATTCGGATTTGATCGCTGGGGTTTTTTGCCTCGCATCGCCATCCTGGATGGTGAGGAAAAAAGCCTGTTGATCCTGGGTAAGCGGCTGAAGCCTTGACAGGCATGGCCGGGAGCGGGGTTCCTTTTACCTGACTACCGGAAGAATGGATAAGGACTCCATGCCCATTTGAAGAATCTCTTTTCCGGTCACTTTAATCCGGAAATCAGGACCAGCATGGCCTGTAAAAACAGCATGCCATCAATACCCGCAAGATAGACCATGTCGGAATGGTTTCTTCGGGAATATTCTATAATGAAATATGTTGCCGTAGCCGATATAATCATCGCATTAAACTGCATGAATTGCAAATTGATCTTGAACAGCCATACGCAAAGCCCCGCAAATCCCAGCAGGGTTACCAGGATAATACGGTAACTCATCCGCTCCCCAAGGGCAACCGGTATGGTATTGGTGCCTTGCGCAGCATCAATGCGTGCATCCCGGATATCAAAGGCCAGACAAAGGGTGAAGATGAACAGGAACCGGGTGGCAAAAACAATGAGGAAGGCGAAATTAATACTGCCTTCCCTGATCACGGGGAACCATACGGTTATCAGGGTCCAGACAAGGGATAGAACCAGGATCTTCAGTAATCCGAAATCCCTGAGTCTTCTTTTTTTCCTGAATGGCAGCACGGGAAAAGAATAGAGCACGGTGATGGCCGCAATGATTCCCAGGGCGATGATATGCCGGATGTTGAGGTGAATCAACCCGATCAACAGTCCGACAGCGCCTAACAGGTTGAAAAGCAAGTGCAGCTGTTTGTGTTCGCCGGACCATCGGAATCGTTCAGAATCTGCTACTCCGTTATTTTTGATCAGGTAATGGAAATTATATTGACCCAGGGTAGCACTGAATACCACCAGGTAAAAAGTCAGGTGATTGAACGGAAGTCCGAGTTCCCGGCTGGTCTCCATACACAGGGCAACGGCACAAAGGGAGATGAAGAAAGCACCATAAATAAACGATTTCAGCAATTGGACACCCACTCTTCCCGGTGTAGCCGGCGTGGGCATATGGTTGGTTGTGGCCATCGCTGCTACAGGGGAATATTACCGTGTTTTTTACGAGGCATATTTGCCACTTTGTTCTTCAGCATCTGAAAACCCCTGAGAATCTTGACACGGGCCTGATCGGGAACAATCACTTCATCAATGAATCCATGGGCCGCTGCAATATAAGGATTAGCGAATTTTTCGGTGTATTCGGACACTTTTTCACCCAGCTTCATTTCAGGATTGGGATCAGTTTCTATTTCCTTTTTGAAAATGATCTCCGCCGCCCCCTGGGGGCCCATCACCGCGATTTCCGCGTGAGGGAAAGCAAAATTCAGGTCTGCGCCGATATGCTTGCTGTTCATGACATCATAGGCACCCCCATAAGCCTTCCGGGTAATCAGCGTGATCCTGGGAACAGTAGCTTCACTGAGCGCATAGAGCAGTTTTGCCCCACTGGTAATGATCCCATTCCATTCCTGATCGGTCCCGGGTAAAAACCCGGGTACATCCACCAGGACAAGTAAAGGAATATTAAAAGCATCACAGAACCGGGTGAACCGGGCCCCTTTGCCAGAAGCCTTGATGTCCAGCACTCCGGCCAGTATGGCCGGCTGGTTAGCTAGGACACCGATACTCCTGCCTCCCATGCGCGCAAATCCGGTGATCAGGTTTTCGGCGAATTCCCGGTGTACCTCCAGGAAGCTTCCTTCATCGGCAATCAACCCGATCACTTCTTTCATATCGTAGGGTAAATGGGGATTTTCGGGGATCAGGTGATTTAGTCTTTCCCGGTTCTCGGCTCCTGGAGTATAAGGTAAGGAAGGGGGATCTTCTTCACAGTTCTGAGGCAGGTATGCGAGCAGGCTGCGAATCGTCTTCAAGCATTCCCCTTCACCAGCACAGCTGAAATGGGTAACTCCGCTTTTGGTGGCATGCGCATGGGCTCCTCCCAATTCACTGGCAGTCACCTGTTCCTGGGTCACGGTTTTAACTACTCCCGGACCCGTAACGAACATATAGGAGGTGTTTTCCACCATCAGGATAAAATCAGTGATCGCGGGGGAATAGACAGCCCCTCCCGCACAGGGTCCCATGATGGCTGAGATTTGGGGGATCACTCCGGAAGCCCGTACATTGCGGTGAAAGATCTCTGCATAGCCACCCAGGCTCAGGACGCCTTCCTGAATGCGGGCGCCCCCACTATCATTGAGGCCGATCAGGGGAGCACCGTTTTCCATGGCCAGATCCATGATCCGGCAGATTTTGCGGGCATGCGTTTCCGACAAACTACCCCCGAAAACCGTAAAGTCCTGGGAATAGACATAAACAAGCCTGCCCAGAATGGTGCCGTAGCCTGTAACCACGCCGTCTCCCGGATATAATTCTTTTTCCATGCCAAAATCCCGGCAACGATGGGTGATCAACATGCCCAGCTCTTCAAAGGAACCTTTGTCCATCAGCAGATCCAATCTTTCCCTGGCCGTAAGCTTGCCCTTTTGGTGCTGGGCGTCGTTCCTTTGCGAACCCCCGCCTGCCAGGGCAAGGGCAGTCATGGCTTTCAGCTGTTCTGCATTATCCATAGCCAAATGTACTTAAAATCAAAAAGGATTCCTTTCAAAGGAATCCTTTTTGGATGAGTTCATCCTGTTTTAGTTCGGGTAAATGACGATAGGCGGAGTCTCCACCGTATCGCTGAACTGACCTTTCATATCCTTGATGTATAGGCTGAAAGCCGAAGTATCTGGGTCTCCGTTGGGATTAATCGGTTGCCCGATATCGCTTAAATAATTCAAAGTAAGCACAATATCACCCTGTTCATCGTTCTTGGCAGGAAAGGATGGAATGGATTTTGACAAAAATCCGGAATACCGGGTGGTCAGGTTTTCCCGGAAAAAGACCGAATCCAGCACATCCGCCTGACCATCTTTAAAGCCCAGCAGGATTACCAGGGAATCAGCAGGATGCAATTGGTAGGAACTAACGGATTCCAATGTAATTTGCGGACTGTTGGGGAAACTTCCCTTCTTGGTACAGGACCAAAACAGGAGTACTGACACCAGGACAGGAATGAACTTTTTCATAGGACAAATTTACGTATTCTAACAGGATTAAATGAGTAATAAAAATCGGTTCGGGAAACAGGTTTTCCAGATTAATAACGCGGGATTTGAGCTTTTAGCATTAGACCTCTTTGACTGGCAGTACCGGAACAACCCCATTTACCGGGCATATACTGATTTGACGAAGTCGGATCCGGGCAACGCCGACCGTCTGGATCAGATTCCCTTCCTTCCGGTTTCCTTTTTTAAAACACACCAGGTGACCAGTGGCCATTTTATTCCAGGAATCGTTTTTGAAAGCAGTGGCACGGGATCGGGGGGGACCAGCCGGCATATACTCAGCAATCCGGTGCACTACCGCGAAAGCTTCCAACGTTCCTTTGCCCTGTTTTATGGTGATCTCCGGGAGTATACCATCCTGGCCCTGCTTCCTTCCTACCTGGAACGCAGGCATTCTTCCCTGGTGTATATGGTGGATGATCTGGTCAGGGGAAGTGGTCAGGCTGAAAGTGGCTTTTTTCTGCAGGACCATAAAAGGTTGTTCGATCTGCTGAATGGACTTGAGGGGGCAGGGCGCAAAAGCTTTTTACTCGGGGTCACTTTTGCCCTGCTGGACTTTGCGGAGAAATACCCGATGAAACTGAAAAACACCATCGTGATGGAGACCGGGGGAATGAAGGGGAGACGCAAGGAGATAACTAGGCTGGAAGTACATGAGATCCTTAAAGAGAGGCTGGGAGTAGAATCCATCCATTCCGAATATGGCATGACAGAACTGCTTTCCCAGGCATATTCTACCGGCCGGGGAATATTCAGGAGCCCTCCCTGGATGCGGGTGCTGGTGCGGGAGATAGATGATCCGTTTAGCTGGGCTCCGGAGGGAATACCTGGAATTCTGCATGTGATCGATTTGGCCAATATTGATTCCTGTGCATTTATAGCCACGGAAGATACCGGCGTAATCCATCCCGGGGGTGAATTCGAGGTAACGGGAAGACTGGATCAAAGTGCATGGCGGGGCTGCAGCCTGATGACTGCCTGATGGGTAAAAGAATGGATTTACAGCAAGTTTGTACAGATCATTGTCCTGCCCCGGCTGCTGCTTTCCATGGCCAGTGATATGAGCCGGATGGTATTATACGCCTCTTCGGGACGTATAGGTAAGGGGTGGCCAGCAGTCAGGGTCAGATAAAGTTCCCGGTAATAATCGCCGAAATTGCCTGCCGGGGTAGGGTAGGGTTCCCGGATCACCACGCCCTGTTTTTCCGTATGCAGGATACCCCATTGATCCGGTAATTCCATTCCCCAGTCCGGTCCCAGGGGTAATTGTCCTGACCTGAGGAGTGCTTCCTGCGGGTCTTCCCCGTATTTGACGTAAGATCCCAGGGTGCCATGAACCTGGTATCGGGGGCCTGGTTCCCGGACCAGCATGCCGGATTTTAAGCGTACTTCTGTCAGATCATAACCCAGGCGGAGATCAAAATAATCGGTCACTTTAGCTCCAGGTCGCTGGGTTTTGATATTTGCCGTGATAGTTAACGGACTGCCGAACAGGCACAATGCCTGATCGATCAGGTGGGCACCCAGGTCAAAGAGTATTCCGCTTCCAGGCAGGTCCATTTCCCTCCAGGCTCCGGACCGAAGCTGCAGCCGGTACCGGTCATAATGAGCTTCGAATTCTGCGATATCCCCCAAAATGCCTGAATGAAGGATCTTTTGAATAGCCCGGAAATCGCCGGTATACCTCCGATTCTGGTAAACGCTCAGCACAACTCCTTTTTCTATGGCCAGTTTGATCAGGTCAATGGCTTCAGCTGGATTGACCGTAAATGGTTTTTCCACGACCACATGTTTGCCTGCTTCTATCGCCATGGCTGCCAGGGAAAAGTGACTTTCTGTGGGGGTGGTAATGATGATAAGGTCCAGTTCAGGATCTGCGATGCATTCTTCCATGGTTCTGCAGATCCGGATGCCTGGGTACCGTTCCCCGGAAAAGGAACTATGCCTTTCCAAGACCGACACAAGTTGGTATCCCGGGATCGTGGTGAGGAAGGGAGCATGAAATACCTGCCCGGAAATCCCAAAACCGACCAGGGCAGTGCGGATGGTATCGATCATTAGGGATTAAATGAGGGTACAAATTTGGTTTAAAAAGCTTTCTGTTTTTAAAATTTATTTGGCCCAAGGAAAACAGAAAACATACCTTTTTAAATAATGGACATTTTTTTAGGCATGTTTACGGGAATTCCACCCGCGAAGGTCATTTTTTTTAAAGGGGGAAATTTCCATCCCTATACTGATATTTACAAGGGCATCTCATCATGGGGAACCGGTCATCGGGGATAAGGGAAACAATATCAGCCCTGGTGTATGAAGGATTAGTTTCCGGTAGTTCATTTAGCGCAGGAGCTGAAGACAATCGCTACTTCCCATTCTGGAATGTCAACCGGAAATTAAATAGTAGGATCAGAAAGATCGTGCCATTTTCCTTAGGTATAATCTATTTTATAGTTTCCATAGGCTGGAGAACTGTCATTCTTAAAAGGATTGGCGGATTCAAGTCACAAATGCAACTTTTTGCTGATTAATAAATTTGTTAAACACTTTATTTGGCGATTCAAAGTTAAAACGTTTTCTAGGCCGGTTATTCAATTTGTTTTCAACGTATTTAATGGGCGGATTCAAGTTACAAATGCAACTTTTGTACTAATTGACATTAAAGATACATTCACATTTAAATAATTTAAATAGTATGCTTTTGGTTCTTAATTTGATAAAATGTGAGTAATCTGCTCTTAAAATAAAGTTGCATTTGTTTGTTGAATTCTCTTGTGTTAAAAAAGCTCATAAAAGCTTATATAAGCTCATTTCAATTTATATCATAGTTATTTTAGCTTATTTCATATTCAAAAAAGGCGGTACGAACAGTTTGAGGGCGGCAACTGTGGCAGCTTTACGACGTAATGAGCAAGGTGTATTGATGTGAGGCAGGAACAAGATTACAACGTAAGCTGGTGCATGTTTTTGGTGGCAAGGAAGGAAGGAAGACCGAGACTTTATTTCCTGTATTTGAAGCGTGGGTTAATAATGTTTAGGTTCCATCTTTGTATGACGAACCCGAAGCACGCGGACAATATTTTTTGTGTACCGGTATACGATCCTGTAACCATGCTTTTCAAAAGCACGGTAGCTGCCATCATTATTTGTTTTGTATTTATCGGGTGGATAAAACTCCGGGTTATCAATGGCTTTTTCTGCTGCTGTAATTATATCCTCTATTACCTTTCTGGCATTTTTAGGAGAGTCATTGCTTATGTATTTCCAGGCTGCCCGGATATGTTGTTGTGAAGGCGTTGTCCATACAACCTGATGCCGCTTTTTTACCATTGCTTTATTTTCTTTTTCATTGCAGCATGCGTAATAAAATTTCCTTTGCCGAACTCCGCTTCTGCGGCCTCCAGTTCTTTATTGTATTGTTCCAGACTGATACGTCCAGGATGATCTATCTCATCTTCCAAAAGCATATAGATGGCCTTTAATTTTTTATCATCGGCAACCTGCATATAGCTGGTTAGCTTTTTACGTAATGCTGTAGTTGTCATATCATATCGCTTTCTACAAATTTACTTTTTATTTTTTATACCTGGAGATCACAATTTGCGCCCTCCAACTTGAGATCACAATCTGGGACCTTAAGTTCTATATGCTTTTTAAGGTATCGTAAAATGCGATACGTAATTGGAGATCACAAATTGTGACCTCCAATTAGTTTGTTTTTATCCGAACGGATGATGCAGGCTTAATTGATACATCAGTGTATCCATTTCCTGAACAGCATATTTTTCTGTGCTGGTGATATATTTATGACCTGCCATGTATTGCACCTGTCTTTTATTATACTGCCTTAATCAGTGCAGTAATGGTTCGCCTTCGCACATTTTATCCGTGAGTACGGCTTTATAACTAAGGGCTTTAAAAAGGTCGTGTCCTTTTTTTCAATGAACTGGTATACCGATAAGATATATAACTCCTGTTACACTGTATATATGTAGCTGTTATTTTTATGCTGCCGGAAAAACCTGTTTGAGGATGGGGCTGATGAAAAAAATATATTGAACTCAAAACAGCTTCATCAATGGCGTTTTATACGTCGGCTTTAATGTTAGCCAGCTATGTTTCTCCTTCGTCGAAACCTGCTGGCTTTTTACATGCATAGCATTCAAAAAGAAATACATGAAAGTCTACGCCCGCTTAATAAGCTGCAATGGCAAGAACTGTTTCGTTTTTTTGTATAGCAAAGCTAAAATATACTGGAGTTTCCCTATAAACTTCAAATTGGATACAATTCCAGCTGTATAACACCTGACGATTTGCCAGTTTTCCCTTGGTAATCTATTGGATTAAATGCAGCATTGTCCTTCTTCAGGAGTTCATAAATACCATCAGCCATGGCATAATTAAAGAAGGAAGGAATTCCAAAGAATCGTTTGGATAAAATAAAGATCTTCTGGACCATGATGCGCATCTTCAGACTTAGTCCCATATAAATGCTGGTAAAGTAGGCAATGGCATTGACGATGACGGTGATATTACGTATGGCTGCATAGCTTCTCACTCTGAGGTCTTCCAGATTATATGATTGCTTGATATAGCGGTAGCATTCATCACATTTCCATCGGGTAAGGTAGATCTCCACGATTTTGTATATCGATTTACTGTCGAAGGTGTTGACCTGCGTCAAATTGGTCAACAGGACCATCGGATGATCACCGAA
>DATLTB010000143.1:0-20739 GCA_035533815.1 Chitinophagaceae bacterium | reverse complement strand
GAAAAGTTCAATAAGTTCAATCAGGTTCAAATTAGGATAATATCCCGAAGACTGAAGCTGAACCCCGATCATTTTCTTAATCCTATCCGGATGTTCATCCAGATTAATCCCGTCAACCCATACTTTTCCCGAGGTCTTTTGCCTTAATGTCTCAATGATTTCCAGGGTGGTGGATTTCCCGGCTCCATTGGGACCAAGCAGTCCAAAAATTTCACTTTCATAGACATCAAAACTAATGCTGTTGACCGCAGTAAAATCCCCATATTTTTTAACCAGGTCCTTAACTTCGATGATTTTTTTATTCTCCATATACCTGCAAATTACGGAATTACTTAAGAAAAGAGGTAAGGGCAAATATATCTGATTATGGCAAACAATAGTTTGTTGGGTAAATTAATCTTCATATACCACATTTATCAGCCGGACACAAAAACAGGTTTTATAGTTAAAATTAGATACGTTGTTATTTACAAACAACTTCCTCGGATATACCACTGGTATATTCCCTGATTGGCTTGACCAGGCTTAGCCAAAAATGGATTTAACTTTAAAAAAGTGATTGAAATGAAAAGGTCATACACAATAAGCTTATTGGCCCATTTTTTGAACACGTTACTTATACATTACCTGAAAATATCGATATGGAGAATTAAAGTCTAATAATTAAATGCGAATCTCCCAAAAAGTAAAAAATTCCAAACTCTCCTTTTTATTAATAGCCTTTGGAGTAATTATTATCGCTTTGATCGCATGGCAGTTTTATAAATACAAAATTGCCAATAAAAGTATTCATACAACGATTGCTTTAAAATCCAAGGGACTTTACAGTATCCACTACGATAGTTTGGTCATTGATGAAGTTCGAGGCATAGTCCATGTAAAAAATATAGTCATCACACCAAATAGTGAAGTGTTTAAACAATTGGTTCTGGAAAAAAAGAATCCGTCCATCCTGATTAAGCTTACCATCCCCTCCTTGGATATATTGGGGATTAATACACCTAAAGCCCTGCTTAATAGGGAAATTGAAGGTACCAAAATAAAAATATCAGACCCAATTATAAATATAGAACTTAATCATTTCTTAAAAGATACAACTGAATATAATCCGGTCAAAGAAATCTATAAGGAACTATTGGGTAAATTTCTGAAGATTAAAATCGATAGTATACAAATCCTTCATGCTAACGTGGTCGTGAGTAATGCGAATTCGAATGAAGAAGTGTTTGAAGGGAAAAATTTTTCCATAATGCTTTCTGATCTATTGATCGACAGCATAGCAAATAAAGATAGATCCCGGATATTATTTTCCAGGAATGTGGATATAAAAGGAAATGAAATATTATTACCATCAAAAAACAAAAAATACAGGCTTTATATTGAAAACCTTTTGTTTAGTACCCGGACCAATTCGTTTTATGTCGGTAAAATCCAACTTATTCCACAATTATCTGAAGAAGCATTTGCTAAAATCTCACGCACGCAAAAAAACCGGTGTGCAATCATCCTAAAAGGGTTAGAATTACTTCATATCAACTTAGAAAGTTTATGGCATAAAAAAATAAAAGCGGATAGTTTGATAATTAATAAAAGTTCATTTAATATTTACCGCGATCTTTCCTATCCTTTAGATACTATAAGCAAAGTCGGTAAATATCCCCAGCAGCTTCTCATGCATTTACCAGTCCTGATTCTTATTAAAAATACGGTACTGTTACATAGCAATATTGCTTATAAAATAAAAAGCGCAAAAAGCGGTAAATCGGGAACAATAATTCTCTCCAATGCATGGGCAACTATTCATAACATTACAAATATGAACGATGCCATTTCGCTGAACAACGAATGTAACTTAATTTTTAAATCAACACTACTTCAAAAAACACCAATAAATCTCAAATTGATTTTACTGCTTAAAAATGTTCATGGGAAATTTTATTTCAGAGGAAATATTGGAACGATCAAGGCATTGGCCATAAATCCAATTATACAGCCATTAGGCTTAGCCAGAATAGATAAAGGTAAAATAAGTAAACTTGATTTTAATTTTACCGGAATTGACTCTTCCAGCTCCGGGAAAGTGATTTTACTTTATAATGGCATGAAGATCTCTCTTTTGAAGGTAGATAGGAAAGAAAATAAGTATGATAAGAAAGCTCTTGCCAGCTTTACCGCAAACCTCATTGTGAAAAATTCGAATCCGCGTAAAAATAAAAAACCTCGGATTGCAATTGTACATTATAAGCGGGTACTCAATAGATCATTCCTTTACCTCATTTTGGGATCCCTTTTAACCGGAATTAAGGAAAGTGCTGGTATAAAATAATCAGTCTGTTTTCAATAACAAAAATCATATTTACCAATTAAGGGCCAGTTAAATAAACAGGAATTATAAATTCAATCTCGGCGAATATCAACCCGGGGGATTTTAATTCCCAATTGAAAATATTCCCATACCCAGAATCAATGCATTCCTTAATGTTAAAAAACGCTGATTTCAAAAGCAGGAAAAGCATACCTTTCTTTTCAGGTTATTTTTTACTCTTTATTTTGCGCAATTCAATACAGCGGACAATGCGTTTGATATTGATCAATAAAAATATCCCATTCACGCCTATAGCCCATAAATAATTATCCATATTCCTTATACTACAGGGCCTACTTCCCGAGGATTGATATGCTAGATACAATACCGGAAGATAAACTGGCAAAAGGATTGAAGATTATCGGCAACCATCAACCAACTGAAAATATTTATTGTCATACCCAGTACGTCGGAATAGGGAATGCTAAAATTGAAATTCTCTCCCCCAAATCCTTTATCTAGCTTGAATTTGCCAGTACTAAGATCTGGTGAGACTATACAATAATGAAATAAATGAAAACATGCTGCTTCAGTCAGGGGAAACAAAGCAATGGCATACATCCTTGTCACCCATTCAAATAAAAGAGAATTATTGATTTGCCGTAAATAGGGTACAGCATTGGAAATGAACCAGGTACTCAAATCCTAAATAAAATGATCCAAAATAATCATGGTGTCATATCTCTACTGGTTTATTTTATCTTCAGCAACCCCGAGCTAAAAATATCTTAGTCAAAATAGCAGCAATTTTCCGAAAGCTAATTCCCAACTATCGTTATTCACCCAAAATATCCGCATATAGTTTGCTGTTCTCCGGGTCAAAACAAACAAAAATCACTTCTCTCAGTGTACCTGGTTGCTGAAGAAATCCGGAAACTGCCATGATTGCAATACTGGCCGCCCTTTCCTTAGGATAATGATACATACCTGTACTAATATTAGGAAAGGCAATGGACCTCAACTGATATTCTACCGCCAGCCTTAGGCTGTTTCTGTAAGCTTTAGCCAACA
Source organism: Chitinophagaceae bacterium (assembly GCA_035533815.1). GTDB lineage: Bacteria > Bacteroidota > Bacteroidia > Chitinophagales > Chitinophagaceae > JANWKA01. Next base: position 17,363 of record DATLTB010000143.1, on the reverse strand, counting down.
GGAAATCTTCCTGGCCATTACCTCCAAGCCAGACAGGTCCGACTGCATGGATAACATATTTCGCCGGAAGCCTGCCTGCTGTGGTAATGACTGCTTCCCCAACCTGGCAACCGCCCTGTTTTTCATGAATCCTCATGCAATCCTCAAGAATAGCATGGCCCCCTACCCGATGGATCGCCCCATCCACTCCCCCACCTCCAAGCAAAGAACTGTTGGCCGCATTAACAATTGCATCCACCTTAATGGAGGTGATATCCCCATCGATCGTTCGAATCATTTTTGCAGGTTTAATCATGGGTTCAAAAATCTTTCAAGGTCTTCCATCATCAGTTTGGACCCGATATACATCGGCGTGCGCTGGTGAATGGCCAGCGGTTGAATATCCAGTATCCGCCGATGGCCATCTGTTGCCATTCCTCCGGCTACTTCAACTATGAAAGCCATGGGATTGCACTCATAAAGCAACCTGAGTTTACCGTTTGGACGATCCTTGGTCGGAGGGTAACTGAAAATACCCCCCTTAATGAGGTTCCGGTGGATATCAGCAACCATTGATCCGATATACCGTTGGGTATAGGGTCTTCCCCCTGCCTGATCTCCCTGCTGGCAATACCGGATATAGTTATTAAACCCTGATTCGTACTGAACTGCATTACCCAGGTTCACTGATAAAAACCGGCCAGTGGGAGGGCAGATGATCTGGTTGTGGGAAAGACAGAACTCGCCGATGGAAGGATCCAGTGTGAAGCCGTTTACCCCGCGCCTGGTAGCATACACCATGATGGTGGAAGGTCCATAGATGATATACCCGGCAGCCACCTGCAACCTGCCTGGTTGAAGGAAATCCTCCCTGGCACTTGGTGCGCCCTTAGGGGTTATCCGGCGATAAATGGAAAATATGGTGCCGATGCTTACATTGACATCGATGTTCCCCGATCCATCCAGGGGATCCATCAGCAGGACATACTTGGACTGGTTATTCATCTCGTCATCAAAAATGAACACATCTTCATTTTCTTCAGATCCGATCCCTGCGCAGTTGATCCCGCCCCGCAGAACCCCGATAAACTGGTTATTGGCAAATACATCAAGTTTCTTGACATCTTCCCCCTGTATATTGACCTTACCGGTGTCTCCGAGAATGTCCACCAGACCAGCTTTGTTCACTTCGACATTCACCCTTTTAGCGGCCAGACTGATATCCCGCAGCAGACCAGAAAGTTCACCGGTAGCTTTCGGGAACTGCCGCAACTCCATAATCGTGAATTCTCCCAGTGTAATCAGTTTAGGATAAGCGTGGCCCATATGGAAAGCTGAAAGTTATTAATTGAACGCAAAATACAATCCTCCCTGAACTTCCCAAGCTGATATAATGCTATTTTTTTATTGGTTTATTAAATACGAATTTTGCCCGGAATAATTTAATTCCGCCAGGCATTAGTTATGAAAGTATTCAAATTCGGAGGGACTAGCTTAGAAAATGTGGAACGCATCCGCAACACTGCTGAGATCATCCTTGATCAAGTCGGGGTTAAACTGCTGATCGTCATCAGTGCCCTGGGAAAAACAACCAATGAACTTGAACAGGTCGTCCAGCATTATCACCTTCGCCAGCAGGACAATGCAGCCGGATTGCTTAATCAGATCAGACAAAAGCATTTGGTCATGGCCGAAGAGTTGCTCTCAGAAGGAATGGGCGCCTGGCTGGATGAGATTAATCCCTGTTTCCCTCCGGTGGAACGGATTTTGGAAGAACCCCCCCTTAAGCCCTATGATTATTATTATGACCAGATTGTTAGTCTGGGAGAACTGCTCAGCTCCCTGCTGGTCAACGCGTATCTTCATCGCTTAGGTATCCAGGTGACCTGGCTGGATGCCCGAAAAATAATTCGGACAGATTCAAATTACCGGGATGCTGGTATACAATGGGAGTATACCCGATCGGTTGTGCAAAAGGAAGTACTCCCCCTTTTCCGGGGTGCGGATGTATTGGTCACCCAGGGTTTTATCGGAGGCACCGCAGAACTTCATACCACCACACTGGGAAGGGAAGGGAGCGATTATTCGGCAGCCATATTGGCTAATCTGGCCCAGGCGGAAAGCCTGACCATCTGGAAGGATGTGGAAGGCTTGCAGAATGCAGATCCGAAATTATTCCCCGGTACCGTCCCCATCCGGGCGATCAGCTACGACGAAGTGATTGAAATGGCCTATTACGGTGCTCAGGTGATTCATCCCAAAACGATTAAACCTCTTCAAAACAATAATATACCCCTTAATATCAAGTGTTTCCTGAACAGGGATCTTTCGGGCACGGTAGTCAACGGTCTCACAGATAACCCTAATCTACCCCCACTCATTATCCTTAAAAAAGACCAGGTCCTGCTAACCATCACTGCCCGGGATTTTTCATTTATTACCGGTGATAAAATCTCCTACCTATATGATATGTTCCATACACTCAGGATACAGATCAGCCTAATGCAGAATACCGCTATCAGTTTTTCCGCCTGTATCGACCAGGAAGGGGAAAAAATAGGCCACCTGATCAAGTTACTTCACCAGGATTTTATAGTCACCAGAAATGATGGATTGGAGCTACTGACCATTCGTCATTACCATAGTGACCTGATCGATCAGCTGACCGGGGGACACCGGATACTTTTGGAACAACGTTCCCCCCTTACCGTGCAGTTATTGATGCTCCGGGGGTGAATTTCCCCTGAATGACATAGTTACCTCTGGTATCATACATGATCACCGGAAGCTGGTGGGTTTGATTAAAATAATCGTACGCGTTACGGAGGTTCACCCAGAATTTCCGGGAGGAATTTACTGAGGGTACAAGGCTTCCCAGATAATCCCTGGAAATCTTATTATTGAACCGGATGGGAAAGATATCTACAGGGATGAAATCCTGTCCGCTGTTTCTGGCATAGGTGGCCAGCAGGTATACTTCCTCTATTCTGGGATCAGTCAGGGGGATACATCCTTCCGTCACGCAACTTCCGTGGATGTAGATATCGCCTCCCATATCTCCGGAACCCCCTGCCAGGCGGTCCGAATAATTGGGATAATTGAGTCCCAGGGCCAGGTGAAAGGCGCTGTTTGGTTTGAATTCACTGATATAATAAAATCCTTCGGGAACCTGTCCGTCACCCTGCCTCCGTTTTGGGCCCATGGTGCCGGAAAGGGCACATATCCGGTAAGATTTAAACAAACAAAATGTATCGGACAAATTCTGTTTGACCCAGACTTCGAGCTGGCTGTCATATTTGAATGCCCGGATATACATGAACCTTGGCGGATATTCCAGGTGTTTGGCGGCAAATTCCTTTCTCAGTACACTGTCCTTGTTCTGGAATGCCGCTTCCACTGTGGGATTAGACAACTGCTGATCCAAAAAGGATTGGGCTCCGGCCATTCCTGTAGCCAGAATAAGCATACAGGTCGCCGTCAGGACTGATTTGAACTTCACGGTTTGGGAAAGTTTTCACAAAAGAACGAAACTAATGGCAATATCACAAAAGAGAACTGCGATGTTCCCCCAACTCCTGAACGGATCTATCCCGGGATGTATTGTACGGGTTCAACCAGCCAGCAAAAATCTTAGGGCCAGGTAATACAGGATCACCGCGAAGATCAGATAAAATCCTATGGCCAGCGGCCTTTTCATCACCTTCAGGATATAATGATCATTACCCCGTAACAGCAATATGATGGTGATCGTCTGAAAAATTGCGCCCAGCAGGAAGATCACGGCAAAGACAATACGGGAAGACATGGATGCAAAATAGGTAAAAATCAGAGATTGCCCCGCCTGGCCTGCTCCAGTTCCATAGATTCAAAAAGTGCTTTGAAATTGCCTGCCCCAAAAGATATGGCTCCCCTGCGCTGGATGATCTCAAAAAACAAAGTAGGCCGGTCCTGGACCGGTTTGGTGAAAATCTGCAGCAGGTATCCTTCTTCATCGCGATCCACCAGGATACCCAGTTCGCGGATGGACTCCAGCTCTTCTTCAATACTCCCGATTCTATCCATCAGGGTATCGTAATAGGTTTCAGGCGGAATTAGGAACTCGACTCCCCGGTCTTTGAGGTCCCTCACAGTCCGGATAATGTCCGGGGTGGCCATGGCAATATGCTGAACTCCGGGTCCGCCATAAAATTCCAGGTACTCCTCGATTTGCGATTTCTTCCGGCCAATTGCCGGTTCATTGATCGGAAACTTGATCAGTCCGTTTCCGTTTGCCATCACCTTGCTCATCAGGGCTGAATATTCCGTGGAGATCATCTTGTCATCAAAGGAGATCAGGTTGCGGAATCCCATCACCTGTTCATAGAATTTTACCCAGGTGTTCATCTGGTTCCACCCCACATTACCCACGCAATGATCCACGTATTGTAGCCCGGTTTCCTTTGGCCTGTAAGCTGGAATCCAGGGAAGGTACCCTGGCAGAAATGGTCCCCGGTAATCCCTTCTTTCCACAAAAGTATGTACGGTATCCCCATAGGTACTGATTCCGCTTACCCAGACCTCCCCTGATTCATCCCTGGATCTTGCAGGGTGCAAATAAGGTTTGGCTCCCCGGCTTGTCGTTTCCTGGAAAGCTGATCTGGCATCCTCCACCCATAAAGCCAGCGATTTCACCCCATCTCCATGCAGGCTGACCTGATCAGCGATCGGGCCATCCGTGCTCAAGGGGGAAGTGAAAACCAGGCGAATCTTTCCTTGCACCACCACATATGATGCCCGGTCCCTAATCCCAGTTTCAGGACCGCTGTAAGCCAGCGGCTGAAACCCGAATGCAGACATGTAATAATAGGCTGCCTGTTTAGCATTGCCTACATAGAATTCAATATGGTCCGTCCCTTTGATGGGAAGAAAATCCTGCATGATTTGCCGGACGGTGGCTGATTCCATTTCCATAATCTGGTGTTAACTATTTGTAAATCAATATTTTGCTATTCCGCCCAGCTCATGACATAGTCCGGGTCTTCCAATTCCAGGGCCTGACGGGTTAATTGCAGAGGCTGGAAAGTATCCACCATGACAGCCAATTCCCTGGTTTCCCGGGCGCCGATACTTTTTTCCACCGCTCCTGGATGGGGGCCATGAGGAATACCACCGGGATGCAGGGTAATCTGTCCCCGGACCACATGCTTGCGGCTCATGAAATCCCCGTCCACATAATATAATACTTCGTCACTGTCGATATTGCTGTGGTTATATGGTGCAGGAATGGCCAGGGGATGGTAATCAAATAACCTGGGACAAAATGAGCAAACCACGAATTGCTGCCCCTCGAAAGTCAGGTGGACAGGAGGAGGCTGATGCACCCTCCCGGTAATCGGTTCAAAATCCAGGATGGAAAAGGCAAACGGATACTGGCATCCATCCCAGCCGATCACATCAAATGGATGATGGGCATAATGTATGGGGTAAATCAAGCCCTGCTTCTTCACCCGGATCAGGAAATCCCCGGACTCGTTGATGGTATCCAGTAATTCAGGGGGCCTGATATCCCTCTCGCAATAAGGGGCATGTTCCTGTAGTTGTCCATACCGGCTCAGGTATTTATGGGGAAAATGGATGGGACTGAAAGCCTCCAGCATGAACAGGCGATTGTCCGTCCCGGAAAAGTCAATCTGATAAATGGTGCCCCGGGGAATGATCAGGTAATCTCCGTAACCGAAGGGGATCCGCCCATACATGGTTTTGAGCAGGCCATTACCTTCATGTATAAAAATCAGTTCATCTGCATCCGCATTTTTATAAAAATAGCCCTGGGTGCCCCCCTGGGGAGCGGCCAAGATGAGATGACAATCATGATTGACCAGGAGCGGTTGACGGCTGTCCAGAAAATCCGTCTCAGGTTTTAACTGAAATCCCTGGAAACTGCGGTGCCGGAGCATATGGTCTTCTGCAATTTCCGGTTTGGCATTCACCGGCTCCTCCACCCGGATGATCTCGGTCGGGGGATGGATATGGTATAACAGCGACGAATCAGAAGAAAAACCTTCGGTGGAAAAAAGCTGCTCGGAATACAAGCTTCCATCCGGTTGCCGGAACTGGGTATGGCGTTTTCGGGGAATCTGACCAAGATGGTGATAATGTGGCATGTATAAGGATTGAAGCCCTGAACGATCAGGATAATGTACCCTGAGAGAAACAATCAGGCTGTCGAATCCATGGCCAGGGCGCTCATGAGCAGGCAATATATCTTGGCCCTGTTCAGGTTGGGTAAGGTATTAAAATTAGGAATTGTCATGATATACTGATCCCTAAAGTTAGGTAATTTCTGAAGGTAACTGCTATGAAGAAAAGCGAATTCCGGTCTGGTTCCCCTTGGAACTTTAATTAAGCTGATTAACCCATCAGGAATGCCGGAAAATACTTCTTCAGGAAATTTTACTTACCTTTAGGATACCATTTAATTGCAAGTATTAAGGTTTGGCCTGCTGCGTAATAGATTCATTTTCTTGAAGTAGTTTTAAAATTAACAAGTATGATAACTGTCATAAAGCTGGTCCTTGCTTCATTGGTAATCCTTATTCTGACTGTGGCCACTTTTTTCTTATTTGGCAAACAGCAAAAAAGATCCTGAAGGCCATATCCACCAGATTTTTCCTGGGGGTCAACATTGGTGATTTCCTTTATTTTTGCCGGATGAAACAAGTTGTGCGCTGGGCATTTTGTTGTACCCTGGCAGCAGGGTTGCTGTCTTGTCATTTTTCAGGTCCAGTGGTCAATCAGACTGATGTGGCGGATTCTCTGTACAATTCCGGTCAATTGCGTCCATATACGGATTCTATCCGCCTATATCCCCGCAATGCCCTATATTATTTCAAAAGAAGCGAATTGCTGTATAACCTGCAGCAGTTCGTACTGAGCCGTAATGACCTGCTCCGGGCTTCCCTGCTTAATCCCCAAGAACCGGGTTTTTATTACGCACTTGGTGAAGTAAACCTGGCTCTCCACAGCCTGGACAGTGCCCGGCATGATTATAATAAAGCAATGGAACTGGATAAAGGAGACCAACAAATCCGTCTCCGGCTAGCCGATGTCCTTTTTCTACTGAAAGAAGACGGGTTGTCCAGACTCGAATTGGATACCCTGCTGCGCGTGGATCCGGGTAATGCCGAAGGCCATGGATTGATCAGCCAGGTATATGAAGACCAGGGAGACACAGCCCGGGCAATCGGGGAGATGGAAAGGGCTGTTAAGTTAAGTCCGCAAAATTATGATGCGCTGATGGCAATGGGAGATCTGTACAGCGCTGTCCATCAGCCAAAGGCAGTGGATTTTTATCATAAAGCCTACCTGCTGGATACCACCCAGGAAGAACCGCTATACGCCATGGGTTTATATTACCATAAAATGCAACAGGATGATCAGGCTATCGCTGTCTTAAAACAATGCATTGGAACGAATCATTATTATCCTGGTTCCTACCTGGAACTGGGGAAAATTTATTTCCAACATGCCCAAATTGAAAATGCCCTGAAAATGTTTAATCTGGCCACCAAGGTGGATCCAATGAACGCACAAGCTTATTACCAAATGGGACTTTGCAATGAATCAGCCGGAAAAAGACAACAGGCAAGAACTGATTACCGGCAGGCTTATGCGCTGGATAATCATATGAATGAAGCAAAGGCAGCCCTGAACCGGCTGAAGTAACCCAAATATAAACTTTCAAAATCCGAATCCCTTGAATAAGCCTACACTACTTATAGCACCCTCCCTGCTTACCGCAGATTTTCTTGAACTCGGAAAGGCCGTTCGGATGATAAACCGAAGCGAGGCAGACCGGTTTCATCTGGATATCATGGACGGAAGGTTTGTCCCTAATATCAGTTTTGGGATGCCGGTAGTTGCCCGGATCAAAACCCTGGCCTCCAAACCCCTGGAAGTTCACCTGATGATCGAGGAACCGGAACGCTATGCGGAAGCATTCCGGAAAGCTGGTGCAGATTGCCTGATCGTGCATTACGAAGCCTGTATTCACCTTCACCGGAACCTTCAGCAGATACATTCCCTGGGAATGAAGGCTGGCGTAGCCATCAATCCGCATACTCCGGTAGCATTGCTCTCGGACATCATCAGTCAGGCGGACCTGGTCACTATCATGAGTGTCAACCCGGGATTCGGAGCTCAGCAATTCATTTCTCATACCCTGGAGAAGATTGGTCAGGTTTCCCGGCTTATCCGGGATACCGGGGCCTCGGTACAGATTGAAGTGGATGGGGGGATAGATTTCAAAAATGCAGCTTCGGTGATTAACGCAGGTGCACAAGTCCTGGTTACCGGTAATACCGTGTTCAGCTCGAAAGACCCGGTAGCTGCCATCCGCAGGCTGAGGGCACTGCGGAATTAGAACCTGCTTAGTTAAGCAGTTTGGCTATGGCATCCCTGTTCATTGGCTTGACCAGGTACCCTGACACCGAACTGTACTTAGTTGCCCTGGTTACATCATCTTCATTAACAGAAGAAGTTAACACATGGATGCTGATGGGTTTGGAAAATGAATTCCTGATCTTTTCAAATTCATCCAGAAAGTCCCACCCGTCCATAATTGGCATATTCAGGTCCAGCAGGATAAGGTCCGGCAGGGATCCAGGGTCGGATGCATTGGTCTTGAGATATTCCAGGGCAAGTTCTGCCTCCTGAAAACTCTGTATTTTCGGGGGGATATCCTGCCTATCAATCATCATTTTAGCTATCTGCTGATGGATAGGATCATCGTCAATTAGGAAAATATTTTCAATTGTTCTGTGCATAAAGGGTCAAATTGGTTTTACAAAAGGATAAATTACCGATAGGTCCTTTCACCTAAGTCATTGACCCAATTTCCAGGGAAACGGATTGTTTCCACTGGTGACCAGGCAAATGTAGCCCTAATTACCCAATGTAAGCGGGATTTTGATACAAGCAATTCCCTGATGCCGCATTCATTCCTGGGAATAATCATTCAGGACCGTATCCTTTTTTTCAATGGCAATATCTCGATTTGTGAATACCTTTAACGGATAATATCCATGCAAAAATGAAGGCTTTAATTATCATAGGATCCGAAACGGATAAAACCATCATGGAAGAAACCCGGCAATACCTGGATTTCTTTGGGATTGAAAATACTTTGGAAGTGGCTTCTGCTCACCGTACTCCGGATAGGGTACGGGAAATGGCTTCCGGAGCGGAAAAAAATGGCTTTAGCCTAATCATCACAGCAGCTGGTATGGCTGCTGCGTTGCCGGGAGTCGTTGCTGCCTATACTTCCCTGCCTGTACTCGGAGTACCCCTGGAAGGGGGACTGCCCGGAGGTCTGGACGCCCTGTATGCTACGGTGCAGATGCCAGCCGGTGTCCCGGTGGGCACCCTGGCCGTAGGTAAAGCGGGAGCCAGGAATGCAGCCATACTTACAGCCCGAATATTTGCCCTGACAGATAAATCAGTGGCTTCCAGACTGGAAACCTTCAGGCAGCAGGGTTATAAACTGGTTTGATCAACGGAAAAAGCCTTCCTAAAAAACACCGAAAAAAGTGACAGAAACCATCATCAACCTGGAAAATATCAATCCAATTGAATTTTTTGGTGTCAATAACGGCAAACTTGACCTGCTGAAAAGAAAGTATCCCCTACTGAAGATTCTATCCAGGGGTACCCAGATAAAATTATCCGGAGCTCCGGAGGAAATTGAAACAGCCCGGGACAAAATACAGCAGGTAGTAAAATATCTGGAAAAAAACGGCAACCTCAGCGAACATTATTTTGAACAGATTCTGAGCGAGGAGGAGATCGCTGACAGCTTCAGTGAACGCAATCCCAATGATATCCTGATTTACGGACCGAACGGACGGACAGTAAAAGCCAGGACCCCCAATCAGAAAAAGCTCGTTACCATGGTCGGACACCATGATATCGTCTTTGCCATTGGTCCGGCCGGTACAGGCAAAACATACACTGCTGTAGCCATGGCCGTGAGGGCCCTCAAGAATAAGGCGGTTAAAAAAATCGTACTGACCCGACCTGCCGTGGAAGCCGGTGAAAATCTGGGATTTCTGCCGGGAGACCTGAAGGAAAAAATAGATCCTTACCTGCGCCCCCTGTACGATGCCCTGGATGATATGATTCCAGTGGATAAACTGAGTTATTATATGGCCAGCCGCACGATTGAGATCGCCCCCCTGGCTTATATGCGGGGTCGGACACTGGATAATGCCTTCATTATACTGGATGAAGCACAAAATGCCACTGACTTGCAGTTGAAAATGTTTCTGACCAGGATTGGCCCTTCTGCCAAAGCCATCATCACCGGTGACCTGACCCAGATTGATCTGCCTAAAAACCAGAAATCCGGACTAGACAAAGCCATCCGGATCCTCCGGCACGTAGAAGGGATCGGCCATGTGGAACTGGATGAAGAGGATGTGGTCCGCCACAGACTCGTCAAGGATATCATCAGGGCTTATGAACGGGAAAACGAAAAGGAAGACCACCATAAACACTGATTCTGCCGGAAAGGAACTGTCAGGTAGATTAATAGATCTGATTGTCCGGGCTATCCTGCTCACTTTGTTTTGCAGTTCCTGCCACCGGCCCATGGTTCCAGGTTCGCCAGGCTTATCGGAGAAAAGGCTGGAAGACCGGTATAATGATTCCCTGATCATTCAGGCGAGCTGGTTAGTCAGGGACGGAGACCTGGTAATGCGGACAGGGAATGATTTTATCAGCCTTACCCTGCGACAGTTTTCCCTTCAGGACAAAACCTATTCCCATAGCGGATTGGTGCAGATAGACGGGGGAAGGATAAGGGTATTCAATGCCATTGGAGGGGAGGATAATCCGAACCAAACCTTACGCAGGGACTCATTTGGGTATTTCTGCGACCCGGCCTATAATTTTGGATTTGCGGTTTACCGCTATAATCTCAATCGTGTACAGTTAAAAAGACTGGATAGTATTGAAAACCGGTATTATGATGAAAGGGTAAAGTTTAATATGTCCTTTGACCTGAAAACCGATAACCGCCTTTATTGTACGGAATTTGTCTACAAATCCTTATTGAAAGCCACAGGCGACAGCGGATATATACCGCTGACCCATATTAACCATATGACTTATGTCGCACCGGATAATCTATATTTGAATCCACATGCTCACCTGATCTATAGAGCCGTATTTCATTGAGTGAGGTGCATTTTTTTTGCTGGTTTGCCATTTGACGGCTATTTTTGCTTAGTCTGCCGAGATATGAAAAAATCGTTGCTTCCCCTGGCTTCAGTATTCCTGTTCACCGTCCTGTGTACAGATTGCCATTCAGGACCCGACCCCAGTCAGGTGGCTTCCAGGTTCTTGAAAGCTATATTGCAAAGCAATTACGGAGAAGCCAAAAAATATGCAACTCCCGAAAGTGCATCCATGCTGACTGCCCTGGCTTCCCTGACCAGTGCATTGCCAACGGGAGAGCAGGATAAGATACACCATTCCACCATAAGCATTCAGCAAGTTCAGGTTCAGGGCAATATGGCCAGGGTAACCTACCTCAATTCCACAGAAACAAAACCCGAAACGCTTCATCTCACCAAAGTGGATGGGCAGTGGAAAGTAGCTTTTACCAAAGATTATATCATGCCGAGGCTGGAAGGCCCGGGGGCGGACAGCTTATCGGGAAATATGATCCTTCCCGACACTTTACTTCCTCAGGTACAACAGGACACATCCAGGTAATCAGCTATTCCTATTTTAGGTTATTCTCCGGTAAAATAGATGGACGGGGCTGGAAGGAGGGTATTAGTCATCATGGATCGTACTAATTTTATCCGGCTTTTCATCCATATAAACTGGATAGGAATATGTATGTCTAAATCAGCTAAACCAATGCTTAATATCCACATGTTCAACCCCTGGCATCAGGTGCAACCTGGAAACCGGCTTCCAGAAATAGTCAATGCGCATGCGTAATTTCCCAGGGGTTCGGAGCCAGGTATGCACAGGATAAAGGAAGTGGTTCGCTCCGGATGGACTGGATGTGGTATTCCCCTTCCATTATCCGGTATATTTTGGCTTTATTCCCCAATCCTAGGGTGCTGACCTTGATCCCTGGATAACCAATATTATCCGGGATCGAACCAGAACCCCTGAACACCCTTGAAGCAAAGGTGGTTGGTGTTATGCAGATGGTGAGCAATGGCGAGGATGTTGGGAAAAATGATAGTTTGGTTCACTTTGATTTGAGAATGAATGATATCGATGATTTCCAGGCCCTCCAAATTTTCCTTTATGGAAACGCTAAAACTTTTTTCTGATCCGAATAAGCCACCGGAATACAACACTGCGACCTTGGAGGATGTCCAGGGTACGGTAAAGGCCTTTGAGATCGTTCAACAGAGTATTACTGGACACAAAACTTATCTTCATGCCTCCCAATAAACCACCCATGACCTTAATCATCATTTTCGGACTGCTCCTTCTGGGCATGCTTGCAGGTTATTTCAGCGGACTGGTGGGAGTCGGAGGAGGCATTATCCTGGTACCCGCCCTGATTTATTTATTCGGCATGTCTCAGCATGAAGCCCAGGGCACCACCCTGGCCATCATGATTCCTCCGATTGGCATCCTGGCAGTCATAGAATACTACAAAAAACAATATGTGGATTTTCGCATCGCCCTGGTCATCATCGTAGGGTTTGTAGCCGGAAGTTATTTTGGTGGAAAGCTGGCAGTGGGAATCCCGGATTATATCCTCAAACGGATATTTGCCTTCCTGCTGATCATCATTGCCGTAAAAATGTTATTTTTTGATAAGCCTCGGTGATTCCCTTAATCAAATAATCTTCTTATTCCGGTCAGGAGGTGGGATCTTTCCCCGGTAATGGCATGGATGATGCCCTGAGCATCCACCGGATCCAACCTGACAGTACCCGCTGCATGAATAATTTCGTTCGGCCCCAGCAGTAACCCCACATGAGTGGGTTTACCCCGATCTGAATTGAAAAATGCCAGGTCCCCCAAATTTGCCTGATCCAGGCTGCTTACTTTTTCACCCAGTGTGGATTGCTGCCAGGCATCCCGGTAAATATACCTGCCAACCAGCCGGTATACGGATTGGGTAAACCCGGAACAATCCAGTCCAAATACTGATTTCCCACCCCACAGATACCCGCTTCCCAGGAAAAGAAATGCATATTCCCTTAGCCGGTCAGGGCTAATGGTTTTTTCCGGATTCCTGACAATTAACGGTCCTGAAAAAAAGATCCGGGTGGAGCCCCAGACCGCTTTCCCGTTTTGCAATCCTTTCAGTCTGCTGCCCAACGGGGCCATTATAGAAGTCGTCTCAACCATTACTGGGTTCACCCAGTCCCCAGCCAGGGGTTCGTCTTTCATCCGGAAGAAGGATTCATCCACTAGTAATGGATTGCGCACTGAACACCAACCTTCATATCCATCTTCTGCGGTACGGATCCTGAGCCAATGGTCAGGCCCCCGTTTCAATATGATGAAGCATTCCCCGAATATCAGTTCTGTCACCATTTCAGCCGCATGACCGGGAACTGCCCTTACCGGTAATACAGGCACCTGACAAATACCAAACTGTGGATCCCCAACCATTCCCCAAACTTATGGAATTTACTTACTGATGCACCTTATCTGAATATTCCTTAAATTGAAAAGTGAACTGGCAAAAGTATTCTGATCTGCCTGACGAGGATATCCTGCAACTTTTCCGGGAAGACCACAATAATGAATGGATTGGGTTGCTTTTTTCCCGTTATGCCCACTTGCTTCTTGGTGTTTGTATCAAATATCTGAAAAATACCGAAGACGCGAAAGACAGTATTCAGCAGATTTTTCTCAAAACACTGGATGATCTGCGACATCATCAGGTCACCCATTTCAAGGCCTGGATATATCAGGTTTCCCGAAATTACTGCCTGATGCAGTTGCGGTCTGGAAAGAGAATAAGGGTTCAGTCGGTTGACGAATGGCCAGACCTGAAAGAAGACCAAGGGGAAGAAAACTTATGGAAGCAACACCAGGAGACCATGCTGGCTGACCTGGATAACGCCCTTTGCAGGCTGCCCGAAGGTCAAAAAACTTGCGTGGTCCGGTTTTATCTGGATAAAAAATCCTACCAGGATATAGCTTCGGAAACTGGATTTTCAATGATGCAGGTTAAAAGCCATATCCAGAATGGCAAAAGGAATTTACGGATATTGCTTGACCGTAGGCTACCTCCTGAATCAGGAAGACGGTGAACGTTTATAAAACAAAGTATGGTACCATGGACCAGGAAATGTCAGAACTTTTTACACCAAGCCAATGCCTGAACAGCCAGGAACTGATCAATTATTTGTCCGGAGAATTATCTGACACCGCTAAAAGACGTATTGAACTTCACTTAGCCGGATGTGCCTTATGTAGTGATGCCCTAGAAGGGCTTGCCAGCGTGCAGCCCAGTTCCAGGATACCTGAAATGGTCAGCCAGGTCAACGATCGAATCTTCAGACATCTGAAACATCATCCCCGAATCCGGAAAAAGCAACAGCTTAATATCCTGCTTAGTCTTGCTGTATTCATAGTACTGGTGATTATCCTGGTTGCCTATATGTCTTTTCATTTTGCGGCAAGGAACGTTACGAAATCTGGTCATTCCATTAACCAATCCCAAAAAAAATAAGCAATTCCCTGAAAATCAATAAATGGCTTTATTCTCCTTTTGGTGCCATTCTGCAAAAATGGTCAGGGATTCGGGGTGTACAAGCCGGATCAGGGGAATAGTTCTCTCTTCCAAAGGCCGCATCAGCTGATCATATATAAATCGGTCATCAAATCCTATGGCATGGGCTTCTTCCCGGCTATTGGCAAAATAAATCCGATCCATCCTTGCCCAGTATATGGCCCCCAGGCACATGGGGCAGGGTTCACAGGAAGAATAGATCTCACATTCCCTAAGTTCAAAACTTCCCAGGTAGCGGCAGGCATCCCGAATGGCCAGGATTTCCGCATGGGCAGTTGGGTCATTGGTGGAAATAACCTGATTGTACCCGTTTCCAATAATTTCATCCTTCCTGACCACAATGGCCCCGAAAGGCCCTCCCCGGTTTCCGGAAAGGGCTTTTTTTGATAGTTCCACTGCCCGATGCATGAAATGCATTTCCCTTGAACCGATCATATATTCCCGTTTACTTATGGAAAATACAAAAATTTCTATTTAGTCGCAAATTATATCAGAAAATCAAATCAATTCCCCGACGACGAAACAGGATCCGCATACCAGGATTAAATCAGCCGGACTGGCATTTTCCCGGGCAGCATCCAGGGCTTCCCGGGAGGATGCAAATACTCTTCCTGAAAGACCAAACTCCCCGGCCTTGTCAGCCAGTTGTTCTTTTCCCAAAGCCCTGGGAATAGCTGCCTGGCAAAAATAATACTGGGCAGACCGGGGCAGGGCTGCCAATATTCCATGGATATCCTTATCCTTTACCGTACCTAACACAATATGTAAACTGCCATATACCATGGTATCCAGCTGGCGGCAAATCTCCCGGATTCCGGATTCATTATGTCCGACATCCATTACGATGGCAGGATTGGAAGATACCTGGTCCCATCTTCCCCTTAATCCGGTCCGCTTTTTTACCTGGGAAAGGGCACTTTGAATACCCTGTTCGGAAAGATTCCAGGATTTAGTCAAATGCCGGCATGAGGATAAAACGGTTAACAGATTTTTAGCCTGGTATTGCCCATTAAGGTCCATGGAATAAGTATTCGCAATCTGAAAATCTGAGCTTTGGACCCTCACCTGCAGGTGATCGGGATACCATTCTGAAGATAAAATCTGGAATTCCTGGTCAGCAAAAAACAGGGGCGATGAACATTGGAGTGCCTGGCCAATCATTATATCAGCGACTTCCTCCTGTTCTTCCCCGATCACCACGGGAACACCTGTTTTGATAATGCCGGCTTTTTCCCGGGCAATTTGTTTCAGGCTGTTTCCCAGGATATTCTGGTGGTCATAGCTGATATTGGTAATCACTGCCAGATCTGGTACAATAATATTGGTGCTGTCCAGCCTTCCACCCAGGCCTGTCTCCACGATAGCGATATCTACCTGTTTATCCACAAAATAACTGAAAGCCATAGCCACAGTGATCTCAAAGAAGGAAGGCTGAATCTGAGCTGCAACAGGTTTTATTCGGGCCACAAACTCAGTGACATAATCCTTTTCCACCATCTCGCCGTTTACCCTGATTCTTTCCCGAAAATCTTTTAAATGGGGTGATGTATAGAGTCCGGTCTGGTATCCTGCCTCCTGGAAAATGGCAGCCAGCATATGGCTGACCGAACCCTTTCCATTGGTACCGGCAATGTGCACACTCCGGAATTTACGCTCTGGGTTTCCAAGCAGGCTGCAAAGGGCAATGATATTATTCAGGTCAGCCCTGTAAGCGACTTTCCCCAGGTGGCTGAACATGGGAAGTTTCTCATAAAGGAATTCAAGCGTTTCTTGGTATTGATTGTGGCCAGCCATAAAAAACCCGGGAGCTTTTCCCACCCCCGGGTACAAATATCCTAAGCATAAGCATGAACCTGAAATTATTTTAGGTTCTCAGATTCCGGAACCAGGTGCCTGGAGGTTCCGGATGGATTTTCCCTGATGTGATCAGGTTTACCATTCCGTATGACCACCACTCCGTCAAATACATCCACCAATACTGACTTGGATTTATCTATT
Organism: Chitinophagaceae bacterium; assembly: GCA_035533815.1. GTDB lineage: Bacteria > Bacteroidota > Bacteroidia > Chitinophagales > Chitinophagaceae > JANWKA01. Next base: position 622 of record DATLTB010000143.1, on the reverse strand, counting down.
TCACCGCTGATAATCCTGCGGCTAAGGAGGTTAATGATCTCCTTCTGAATCAGTCTCTTAAGTGGCCTGGCACCATACTGAGGATCATATCCCTGTTCTGTCAGGTAATCCAGGGCATAATCGGAGAATTCCAGCATTATTCCACTTTTGGCAAGCAATTCCTGGAGTCCTTTCAATTGAATATTGACAATATCCCTGATTTCTTTCTTCAACAACGGCTGGAACATGATGATTTCATCAACCCGGTTCAAAAATTCCGGTCTAATGGTTTGCCTGAGCAGGTTGATCACTTCTACCCTCGTCGCATTGACCACCTCTTCCCGGTTCTTTTCATTCACTTTTTCAAAATTTTCCTGTATGATGCCACTTCCCAGGTTTGAAGTCATGATGATGATGGTGTTTTTAAAATTCACCACCCTCCCCTTGTTATCCGTTAACCTGCCATCATCAAGCACCTGAAGAAGCAGATTAAATACATCAGGATGAGCTTTCTCAATTTCATCAAGCAGAACTACAGAATAGGGCTTCCTTCTGACTGCCTCGGTAAGCTGACCACTTTCATCATAGCCCACATAACCAGGTGGTGCACCCACCAGTCTGCTGACTGCATGCTTTTCCTGGT
>DATLTB010000142.1:0-4999 GCA_035533815.1 Chitinophagaceae bacterium | reverse complement strand
AGCCGCTCACCGGGAGTGAGTGAACAAGCGGACGGGGATGCGGCGCCCGCCACCTCCGTCATGCCACCCCGACCGCCAGGGGCGGGAGTGTGCCTTCAGGCGCACGGAGCCGCTGGCAGACCGCCGTACGGCCTTGGCCCCGCAGGGAAATGAAAAAGATAAGGGCCGCGTGGCCGGCAGGTGGCGGACAAAATGGTGGAGCTGCGAGGGACAGCCGTTCCGTCAGCAGCGGACGACGGGCTCCCCCGGCCATGGCCAAAAAGTGTGACAGGTCACGAAAGGGAACTGGCGCACCTTTTTGACGGCCACGGCGGGGAGACCTGAGATCTGTGTTCCTGACTTGGGGCGTATTAGAAGCGGGTTGAGATTACCGCTTTGACTGGATCGCTTCAATAAAGTGGAGAAGCTTTTGTTCCAGCTCTTTGGGGGATGGCAGATATTGCTTCATGCGGCCAGGCAATGACTTGGTGACCTCATAGGATGCGATACCTATCGGGCTGTTTACCGTTTTTAAGGTGTATTCTACCAGCATCCTGTCTTTTGTTTTACAAACAATGATTCCTATTGATGGGTTTTCGTCTGCAAGTTTCACCTTATCATCCAATACCGATAAATAGAACTGCATCTTGCCTGCATATTCCGGCTTAAACTTCCCCGCTTTTAATTCTATTGCAATCAACGATTTTAACTTACGATGATATAGCAGTATATCAATAAAAAATTCTTCCTCATTCAGCTCTACCCGGTATTGGTTACCTATAAATGCAAAATCATCTCCCATCTCTATTAAGAACCGTCTGATATTTTTCATCAGCGCTATTTCTAATTCCGATTCCTTATGATCTTCCGCCAATTCTAAAAAATCAAAGTCATACTCGTCTTTTATTGCCAATAGAGCTCTTTTTTGCTTTTCCTCGGGTAGCAATGCTTTGAGGTTGGATTGATTCATTGCATATTTTTCATGCAACCGTTTATCAATATGATGATCTAACAGATTCCGGGTCCAACCGTAATGTTTACTCATGGCTATATAAAATTGTTTCACTACCTGATTCTCCTTCGACAACTTCTCCATTATCACCACGTTGTGGCTCCAACTGATTTGTTGCACCGACGGTGCAAGTTTTTCATTATCCTTGTACATCAGGTAAAATTTTCTCATCCTCCACAGGTTCCCCGTTGACCAGCCTTGCATCCCCGGGAACTCCTTTTGCAGATCCTCTGCCAGCCGCTCCACCACGGATTTACCCCACTTATGCCGTTTTTGCTTCTGGACAATACTTTCTCCTATTTCCCAATACAGGCCGATCAGGGATTTGTTTACCTGACGCATGGCCTGGTACTGCGATTGGTACACCTTCTGCTTGATCTCTGTTAAAAACGCCTTGTATGCGGGGCTGGTAATCGATTTTTCCATGACTCGTTATTTAAAGGACACAAAGATATTTTTTTGTTCAGCTCATCGGATGATGCCGGGCCACCTCCCGGCTGAGGTCCTCCAGGTCGTTGGTCTGGTAGCGCTGCGTGCTGGACACGTATTTATGTCCGGCCATATACTGTACCTGGCGCAGATTGTTCCCCTTTAACCAGTGGGTGATCACGCTGGAGCGGATCTGCACGGCGTTTCTTACCCCGGGGTTGAGCCATCGCAGTTGTTTTAATATCTGCTGCATCCGGTTTTGGATCTGCGTGGGGCTTGGGAATTTACCCCTGGCAGGCCCGGATCAGCAAGCGCGCCGCCTGATGAGGGTATTGCCGCAGGTACTTCCCCAGCTGCTGCCATCCGGATCCAAAAATCTAATTGGATTATCGAACCCCTAATTGTAGGGCGAGAACCTGTGCATGAGTTCGGCTTTGGGATCAATTACACCCCATCTTCCAAGTTGTGGATCATACATTCTTGCCCCGTAATCATACCATTCGAGTCCTGTCCCATCGTTGAACTCTTTATGTTGTAATTCCTTGCCATTGTATTTGAACAAGTTCTCAGGTTTGAGCATAGCTTGATCGGATATTCCTGCCATATTCAGGCCGAAGGGATAGTAATGATCTGCTACGAATGAATGTTAATGCCTGGCAATGATTAAGGACTGTCCTGTCCTCAGGATTGGGCCATTTAGTCTGTTCCATAGCTTCAGGTCACTGACCGTTACTCCATATTCCCTGGAAATTCCATATAAGGTTTCTCCATGCCGGACAATATGGTAATGGTATCCGGCCCTGTTTGTGGACATTTTAACCTTGGGCCAATTTCGATGAGGGGGGGGATTATCCCTGTCAATCATTACTTCATTGCTGGATTTGGGAATACTGCTGTCGGGTGAGACCCCAGTTAAGGAGGTATCCGGCCATTGCCTTCTGGAAGGTCCTGAATATCCCAGGGCGTAGTCCGTTTGATGGAAGGGGGTTTTATCTGAATTGGAGTCCAGGACTGGTTCTGCCGGAATTGGAGTTTGAGAGGGATTACTCCGGTCCCTGTTCAATACCATTCTGACCGTATTTTTAAAATTTCTAACCATCCCGGTTATCGAAACCTTGGGTGCCGGGTTATTTGCAGCTTCTACTGGCGGGGGCATTAATGCAGGTGGTTGGGAAGCAAAACCCGTTAAATATAATTTTTCTCCGGGAACTGGTTCATCGCCGGGTTCCATCTTATTTCTTTTGAGTAGCCATTTAAGCTGAATACCTTCCTGTTGAGCGATCTCCTGCATATCCTCCCCAGGCTGAACGATATGATAATCTTCTGCTCCGAAAGTTGCTTTTTTCTCCAGAAAAATCAACATATCACTTTGCAGGGGCTGGTCATCGTCCAGATCATTGTAGCTGACCAGATTCCTGAGTTTGATGCTGTATTGTTCGGCCAAGGGGAGCAAAGTAGTTCCCTTGGAAAGATAAACTACTTTGATCCCGTTAATTGTAAATACTCCGACCGGATAATTCCTGGATACAGGAGCTGAACCAGTCTGTGACGAATCTTCCCCCGAATTAAAACTGATAAACTGGAGGTTGTTGTTTTGGATATCCGTTTGACCACCATCAATCACCGCCAATGTATATTGCTGGAGATTATAATCGGAAATCTCCTGGATTAACCGCTGAGCATACACGGGGCTGGTTGCATATCCTGCAGCTTTTAGTCCATATGCCCATCCGGTATAATCCGTGGGCTTAAGCTGAAATAGGAAAGCATACCTGGGAGTGCTACGTAAAAAATTGGAATGATCATACCAGGAATCCAGGGGATTATCATATTTCCGAAAACATTCATCCCGGGCGTCATCAGTATAGGCTACAGTCTGACCCGTCCAGCCGCCCTTGCATTTTATCCCAAACTGATTATTGGAATTCCGGGCCAGCAATCCATTACCTGAATCGCTCTCCAGAATACCCTGGGCCAGGGAAATGGCTGCCGGAACCCCGGTCCTCCTCATTTCTGATTCTGCCACATCCTTATATTCCGCAATATATTGCTCCGTAGTCAGGATGGTTTGTCCTGAGACCTGAATTGAAGCAAAAAGCAAAATAATGATGCTGTAGTTTTTCATATTATTTTATAATAGTCGCATCACTGATCAACCCGGTCAAACGATTTTTCTGACCAGCAGCAAGCCGTCCCGAATGGTCACCAGGATTTGCTCCACCCGATTATCCAGCTGTACCTTCCGGCTGAAAGCCATCAAAGCTTCTGCCTGTTCGCTATAATTTGGTCCTGGGTCCAGTACTTCCCCGTGGAATAGCATATTGTCCGCCAGTATAAACCCACCGGCAGGTACTTTTTCAATGATCAAATCATAATACCTGCTGTAATTTACTTTATCGGCATCAATAAATACCAGATCAAAGGGGCCGGTCAAACCTGGTAAAATATCCAATGCATTCCCGATATGCGGGATAATCTTGTCCTGAAGTCCTGCTTCTTCAAAATACTGCCGGCAAATACCCGTCAATTCCCCGTTCAGGTCAATGGTATGAAGCAATCCACCCGCTAAAAGTCCCTTCGCCAGGCAGATCGCTGAATAACCCGTATATGTGCCAATCTCCAAAATACGCTTTGGCCGGATCATCTGGCTGAGCATGCTGAGGAAAGTCCCTTGGAGGTGTCCGCTCAGCATCTGGGATCCGGCTATTTTTTCATGGGTTTCCCGGTTAATCCGTTGTAACAAGGCAGATTCAGGACTACTGGCTTTTTCAGCATATTGCTCCACTGCAGGTAAAATCAGCTCCATTTAAGATTTAAGTTCGTAAAATGATAAAATGCTGAATTCAATGAAAAATTGCATCCGGACTCAAAAAATCACCCATTCCCCTATACTATTCAGATAATCAGCCATTTAGAAATTAGGTCTTAATTTATGATTGCTGTAAAATTCCCGGAAATAATCCACCACTTCTTCTGATTTGTCAAAGAGTTTGACCAGATCCAGATCCCCCGGATTGATATTATGCTGTTGTTCGAACATCACTTTCCTCATCCAGTCTAACAGTCCAGACCAGTATTCACTGCCCACCAGGACCATCGGAGTCTCATTCAGTTTCCGGGTCTGGATGAGGGTAGCTACTTCGAAGAATTCATCCATGGTCCCGAATCCGCCGGGCATCATGACAAAACCCTGGGCATATTTCACAAACATCACTTTCCGGACAAAGAAAAAATTGAAATTGACGTTTTTATCCCTATCGATAAATGAATTGGCCACCTGCTCATTGGGCAGTTGTATGTTCAGGCCTACTGACCTGCCTCCGGCCAGGTGGGCCCCCTTATTGGCCGCTTCCATGGCACCCGGTCCTCCTCCGGTGATGATTCCGAATCCCTCTTCGGTCAACCGCCTGGCAATTTCCACGGCCAGTTCATAATAAGGGTGCCCTTCCCGGGTCCTGGCCGAACCGAAAATGGAGATGCAGGGACCAATCTTGTTCAGGGCTTCAAACCCCTCCACCAATTCAGCCATGATCTTAAATATCTGCCAGCTGGAATGTGCCCTGGTTTCTGCCCAGTCCC
>DATLTB010000141.1:0-27552 GCA_035533815.1 Chitinophagaceae bacterium | reverse complement strand
TTCAAGAAGATGAACGCCCTGTTCTTCGGTGGGCAGAAGCTTGATTTGGAGGGTCAGTTTCATAACCTATTCAAATATAGTCAAGGCATTTAAACTTAAAAAGGAAGTGGTTCTCCTCCCTGCGGCAAGACCGCTGGGTTTCCGAACCGAAAATTTATGAACAAATAAAAATGAAACAACTTCCCGCTTCAGGCAGCAGGCAACCCTGGAACACTTTGCTATCAAAAAAACCTCAACCGATGGGTTTTAACTCTTATAGATTTAAAATCTAATCTTTTATTTTAATGAATAATTATTCATGTGGAATACTATTGATTGTGTTGATAAAATGCAATCCCGGCCACTTTTTATCAGTTATTAAATTTCTTCCCACGGTATAACAATACAAACTAGCAGGAGTAAAGTAAAATTCAATGTTTTCGTTGATTATTCGGATTTTTTTATCGTAGGTGGTAATCGTACAATTTTGCATGTGATGTATATTACAAAATTGCCTGATGTTTTTTAATTCTTTATAATCTGTGGTTGGATTATTAGACCATTTGATTTCCACAACCCATTCAGGTTTCTGGTTGGCTGCATTTAAATAAACAATATCAACTTCGCCATTATTCCACCTGGCATAATATAATGGGTATTCTGCATGCTGCCACTGAGAATAAATGGCTGTTTCCACCATATTTCCCATAAATGGGTCATCCTCCTGAATCGGGGAAAATAATGCGCTTCTCAAAGAAGGATTAGTCAGGTACACTTTGAAAAAATTTGCTCGTTTAAATTTCTTTCCATTATTATCAATACGATGTACGACCTTGATCAAAAAAGCAGCTTCCAAATAGGTAATGTATTTTTTAATGGTATTTTTAGAAACTCCTGAAGATTGTGAAATTGATTCCAGGGACATTTCATTACCAGTGTTATAGGTTATATAGTTAAATAAAGAATTTAATTCCTGAATATCTTCAATTCCATACAATACAGGAAGGTCTCTTAAAAGTACTTTGTCAATTATATCGTTACGAATATACCTTCCAGCATCAGACTGAATGCTCTGCGACAAGGAAACTTCCGGGTAACCGCCAAAATTGATATAATCCACAAAATGTCTATTGAGTTCCTTTATATCAGTATACTCGTAATCATTTATTGCATATTGCTCCCCATTTATATTTTTCCCATAAGTTTTATCAATGATCAATGTGTTTATTCCCTTTAAGGAAAGGTATTCGTAAAATGTTAATGGAGGCAAAACAAAATCAGTGAATCTTCCCGCTCCGGATTCAGTACTCTTTAACTTCAATGCTGCAGCTGCCGATCCTGAAACGATAAATTTAATATTATGGTAAGAATCAACTAAAGATTTCAAATGGATTTCCCAATTTTTTAAATATTGTATTTCATCAAAAAATATGAATAATCCGGAATTATTTTTCACCCCCTGTATCTGAAAAAAATATCCCAGTAATTCATCGAGGGAAACTCCATTATATATTGGCGTTTCCACGGAAAAATAACAGATATTTCCAGGTGGCACTTTTACATCAATTAATCCCTGAATGGTTTGAAAAAGCAGGACGGTTTTGCCCACTCTCCTTGGCCCCATTAATACCACTGCTCTTTTAATTTCCGTTTCCTGAACAAGAGGGAAAAGCATTTTGTAATATTCCCTTCTTTTCATATTTGAATAATATTGTTCAATGCTCCCGCTTAACCACCAAGGGTTTTCAAACTTCATTCTTGCGATAATTTGCTCGGTTGGAAATTGTATTTTCATATAACATCAGTATTGTAATCTTATTCAAAGGTATTAAATAAGATCACATGATTGACATTATCTTATTTTTCTTCATAAACAAGTGGATATCAATAACATATTTTATTCTGTAAAATGGGGAGTTCCCTTTATTGATCGCAAAGAGATGAGTTAATCCACGCTTATCCTGGTATCATTTTGAATCGGTAGCTATAGGGAATTTATACCAATAGCATACCTAAAATCCTGATAAATATCAGAAAAACAAATAAATCTCATCAGCCGAATAGTTTTCTATCCGTCCCGATTTTTTATTCCCTTATATACCTGTCTATCCTTCCGATCAGTGCCGCTGCCCCTGAAAATCATCATAGCGACGGCCAGCAAGATCAACACTTCTCCCAGCCAGAATATCCCCCAGTCAAAACCGGCAGGTATATACCGGGCCATTCCGCTGAAGAGGGCTCCCCGGTTCCCCGGACTCCAAATCAGCCCTGCGGTCCGTTCACTCCGGATATACCGGATATAATCCCAGAGAAAAGAGGCAATTATGACCAGGCTGCCGGCAGTGATCAGGCTCCTTTCCCTCCGGGTGATGGTCAGCACCGGTATTTTTTCATGAAGCCAGGTCACGGTGACCGTATATCCGATCATCGTCAGGGATACCAGGCAGGGAGCAATCACCGGACCAACCCAGGGCAGGGGAATCAAAAAAAGGATATCCCAGTCAAACAGGGAGCTGGGCCAGCCGACCAGCAGCTTGAGGAATATATAATAGCATAGATCCCAGATGCCGAAGCAGTATAAAAAATAAGCAAACCGCCGGGTCCTGTTCTTCCCGGCGAATCCGGCAATCCCCGCCAGCATGATGATCGTCGCCAGTTCCCGGAAAAATTCAATGGTGGCTACCTGGGAAGGGATCTGGGCAAGGGGAAACCTGAATCCAGCCGGGTAGTATAACAGCCGGAGATAGACGACTACAGCAGATTCCAGATATCCCATGGCGATGCTGAATACCGCAAGGCCCACCAGTGTCCTGATCGCAGATCGCATGTGAGAGTGAAGGTTTGATGATCTAAGGCTTTTATTTTCTTCCCGTCTTCAACGCATCAGGTACATTTTGCCATACCCCTTGGTGATGTACTGGTCCGCCCCCGACTGGAAATGAGTCAGCTGGCTGCCGTTCAGGCTCGACACCACCCGGTAAAGGTAAATGCCATTAGCCAGCCGCTGCCCATACTGATCGGTGCCATTCCATTTGTACTGGGTGATATTGCGGCCGATATGCAGGGGGCCCAGCTGCTGCCTGGTGATCACCCGGACTATTTTCCCCGTAATGGTCATGATCTCAATTTTGAGCTGGGAGGGTATTTCAAAGCCGGTCAGGGTAAATACAAAAGCGGTGGAGGTGGTGAACGGGTTAGGATAGTTCAGCATATCCGAAATCATCGGTTTATTGATGATCTGGAAGGAAACCCGGTAAGCCACCGTTCCTGCACTGGTCCCGGCCGGATTCCTGCCGGTGGCCACCAGTTCATAAGTGCCATCCTGCGGGAAATACGGATAGAAGTCTACCTGAGCTGCATTGTTGCTGCTGAGCTTTGAGGTATCAGCCGGCGTGAAATGCACAGTATCATTGCTGAAATAATAAGGATGCAGGCTGCCGTCCGGGTAAACCACCTGGAGGGTCATCAGGGAAGTGTCATTGAGGGCTATATACTTGCTCTGGTCGGAAAGCCTGAGGAGTATATGGGGCCTGGCAGAGACGATGTCATCATTCAGGATATGAATCCCGTCAAAAGTGACATCCATCAGGGGATTGAACTGGTCCGGACGCACATAGAACTGCTTATATCCGAAATTGTTGAAATGATATTGTTCTGGCTGGTTTTCCGAAGGATTCACCTCTACGTATAGGGTGTTGAGGCCGGTCAGGTTCTTGGTGTCCACGGTAAAGGAGACATGCAGCGTATCATTAACCAGCAAGCGGCGCTCCTTGGACAGGGGAAGGATATGCACCACATTGGCCTGATCGGTCACGGTCAGATTTATGGCCATGCTGTCAAAGGCGGTCGGACTGACATTGGCAAAGGCGATGGAAAATTGGAGTGGCTGTCCCAGGTCCAGGGTATCCTGGAAATTGAAATAAATATTGGGGGCCAGGGCTCCTTCGGGAGCCTGATCATAAAAGACCCTCCAGTAGTCCAGCTGTGCAGGTGTCCCGTTAACCGTGTCTTCCGTATTCAGCTTGAGCTGCAGGAAAGGATAACTGACCGGGCTGATAAAAGTGAGCGCGGTATCCGACGGGGTGTTGTTATAGAGCAGGGTGCTATTGCCATTGTTATCCACCCCATATATCTGGAGGGTGGAACTGTCCCCGGGACCCGTATCCAGGGAATGGCTATGCCAGCGGATCTCCTTCCAACCCAGGGAGGGTCCAATGAGCGGGGACAACATGGAGCCCTGGTCATTTAAGGCGGTGAAATGATAATTGAAGTTCAGCTGATCGGAAACCAGGGTACCTACCTGCTGGTGTACCGGAGTAAAGCTGCCATCTGCATTTTTCTTGAAAAAAAAGAGAAATGGGATATTATGATAAAAGGAATCCAGCTGAGTGAATCCCATCTGCTTCAGTTTATCATAGAGGGTATTTCCTGACCCTAGGGTGGTAGAATCTGACCTCCAGGCATTGATGAAGGTCGTGTTTTGCAGGTAGGTGTTCGAAGCCCAGTTCGTCATGCTGACATACGAACCCGCAGGAATGCTGTCCAAAAAGGCCAGGATCAGTTCCCGGGATGCCAGGGAGGTATAGCTGTAATCAAAATTGGCAAAATCCACAGAATTGCATCCCAGATGGGTATGGCTACCATAAAAGGTCGATCCATCAGGCCGTTGATCAATGAATGGCAGTCCGGTGACCGGCGTGTATATGACGAATTGCAGGGAACTGAGGGTATTTCCACAATCATTTTCGATATACACAAAGCCGTTCTCGGTCACTTTCTGGTTATCGGTGTTATAGGGAAAAAGTACCGTGCTGAGCTCGAGATTGTCCGTGACCGGGGTGAACTTAAAGATACGGGTGCTGTCCAGCAGGATATTGCTGAAGGAATTGCCGGGATACTGGAAATACTGGGATTGATTCCAACCTGCAGAATCTCCGGTGGCATACCAAAAGGAATTTTCATTCCAGGTCTGGGTTTGTCCCTGGGCAGGCACTTTGCCCACCCGCCAGTAATAGACCGTGCCGTCCTGAAGGCTGATCAAGGGGTTGAAGCGGTAAAGGCCTCCGATACCCGATGCGGTATTTTGGACCAGCAGTGGGCTGTTGAAATTTCCGGAGGTGTCCATCTGGAACAGGTACTGCGCCTGGGGGGCAAACGGATCTGCGGTCGAGGCAGCCCAGGTAAATCCGGACCGGCCCATAATGGAATAATTAAAGGGATAGATCGGCTTGATATCATCCTCATATATATACAAGTCCTTTTCTGTCTGGTTGTTGGCTTTTGTCACTTCACTGATCAGGTTATCGGGATCCAGGCTGAAGAGGAACCGGTTCTGCCCGGCATCAGCCAGGGGATTGACCGGTAAAGTCAACTGCACACTATCTGAATAAAAAGGGCCGGGGATCCGCTTATTGTACACGAATGCCGTATGGCCATCCGGAAAGATCCGTTGTACCTGGACAGTGAGGGAATCCATGACTGCCCTGCCGATATTATAAAAACGGAAATTCAGTTGGTAGGATCCCTGTGAAACCGTGACAATGGGAGGGGAAAAGCTGATATCCTGAGGTTCGATATCATAATCGGGGAGCGGGCTTGAATAAGTACGAAGTGCCGGATCCCCGTCCAGGGTGATCGCTTCCGCATTGGCATCATCCAGGAAATCATTCTGCCCGGTACTGACCGAGGAGATGGTGTTCCTGATGGAACTGCCCAGCGTGCCTCCGTAATTGACCGAACACATATTCCGGTAGAAGTTCGTGGTATAGTAATCCAGCACATTGGTGATGCCCAGGGAGGTGCTGGCCAGAAAAGCAATGGAACCGGCATCCGGGGCGAGCAGGAACTGTTCACTGAGGGATCCCCTCCCCTGTAGCCGCAGGGTATCGGCCACAAAAATATCTCCGGCATTGCAGCCATTGGCGAGAAAGACCGGGTACCTGCCCGGATTCCCGAGCTGGTTTGGTTGGTCCAGATTGAACCCCAGCGTGGTCGCCGAAGAATGTCCGAAATACTGGATGAATCCGATTCCCGCATTGAACAGGGAATCCACAAGCTGTGAACTGGCCTGCTGGACCGCACCGGTGCTGGATTTGACCGCCCGGTACACATTGGCCCCCATCAGGGTATCTTCGGCTGTCTGGTCATACCCATTGAAATAGCTGCTGATCAGGCTCTCCAGGGCAATATCATTCGCTCCCACAATGTCCAGGAAGTTTTTAGTCCAGCCCCTGCCGGACAAGGTTTGATCCGCAGGGATGCTGTCATTGAGCACTCCCTCATACTGCCTGACCTTGGCCAGGTATATCCCTATTTCCGTCCCATTGACGGCTGGTAGCCTCCCGATGGGGATCTGCGGAACAAAACTGCCCGGTGCGGCTGTCAGCAGGACATCAGAACCCGGTGATCCGAAGGTGGGGACCAGTTCCAGGGCATTAAAGGAAGGATAACTTTCCACAAACCGGTACTGGTCATAAGTTATGCCATTCCCGATCAGAAAGATATTGGTGGGTTTGACCGCAAAAGTATTCAGGGCAAAGCGGGAAAAATTCCGGATCGAGAGCGGATCATTCTTGATGCCATAGGCAAACTGGTCAATAAGCTGATCGATCAGGATGGTTTTGGCATTGTACCCCCCTCCGGGACCTGAAGCGCGATAGGCGCGGTACTGCTCCACATCATTATTTCCGCTGCCATCATTGAGCAGCACCTGGTTGGTGATGATCAGGTAATTACCCTGATTGGCAGGGAGGGCATAATTCACAAAACTGCGTGGGGTCAGGGTACTCACCCGGATAATGGCTGATGCAGCGGACAGGACCAGCTGCCTGGGTTGCCCGGAAGGGGGGAGCAGGAACCGGATGACCCCGGGAGAATCAATGCTGCCCAGCAGCCGCAGCCCGTTGGTCAGGTCATATAGTATGGGCTGCTGGGCATTATTACTGAAATTGGAGATGACCAGGTATTTGGATGCGGAACCGGCGGCGATCCGGAAGGAGTAAAATGATTGTCCGCCAAAATTGAACTGGCTGGGATAGGTTAGTTCCATATCGGATACCACCACCCGGTCTGTGCTGGTCGCGCTCCCGTTGATGAAACTGACCGTATTGCTACCGGTGATCAGGGTTGCGGGGGAAATACCGGAAATGGCAAAACGCTCCAAGGCAAACTGGCTGAAGCTGGAGTCTGCCAGCTGGTTGCCATTCAGGGTGATCTTCAGGTCCCGGGCATTGGGCGCATCTCCTGCAGCAGTGGCGGTGAAACTGGCTGCCGGCCCCCCGGCGTAGGGGAAAATATTGACCAGGGTTTGGGACATCGGCGACCCCGGTTGTATGAAATCGCTGGTCAGCCCCTCGCCTGCATCATAGGTAGGTGCATAAATATAATCCCCGGATACCAGCTGGGCATATCCGCTGTTGGCATAAAGCCTGAAATATTCAGAAGCCGTATTCATGAAATACGCTTCAGCAGGCAGGGGCGGGTTGGTGGTATTGTTTGGCGTGGCGACTATCCTGGCATTTCCACCTGAGGGATTGATGGTGAGGTAATAGGCTGAAGTGTCGGTGAACAGGCTGATGCCGGTGGTCATCTGAAGTCCCGCGCTATCATATAGGGGGATGTCGGGGATGCCATCATTTTGCTGCCCGTAAAACTCCAGGTAATCCGTATCGGTCATCAATCCGCTGGGCACGGAAGTGTACAGGGGCACCTGTTGACCGTTATGCCAGAGCTGGAACTGCTCAGCCGGGGTGCTGCCCAGCCCACTGGCGGTCAGCACGGTGTCTGAGATCCGGTAAATGCCATTGCTGCCCAGGGAGAATTTATAGTAGGTTTTGCTGTAATCGATCCATTCATTGCCATAGGACTGGGAAAAACCCTGCAGGGTAAGTAGAATCAGTAAGAACAGCAGGATATTCCTTTTCATATTACCCGGAGGTTAAAGGTTCTTTTTGAATTTTGGCAGCGTGATCAGTATGGAGAATATATTGGAATACAGGGGCTGGGACTGGTTGGCCAGGTCGGTGAACGCATATTCGATATCCACATTTTTGATCCGGAAACCAGCTCCCAGGCTGGGTTCATAAATAGTCACATAGCTTTTGTTGGTCGTATCCGCATCATTGGGGGTGCGTTGGATATTGGATATCCCCGCCCGAAGGAAAATGATCTGCTTGTAGCTGGCTTCAAGGCCGATACGGGGGTCAATGCTCACGGTATGGCCGCTGACCACGGTATTGCGTGGCCCATCAAAAGTAGTATAGAGATCCATTTCAGCCAGGAGGCTGAAATCAGTATGGATCTTCAGGGTATAGGCTGCCGCGGCAATAAAGGAAGGCAGCGTGATCTCCGTGGATTTGACCGGAATATTGTTGTCGGTCAGATAAAGGGCTTGCTTCTGCTGATCGGTGAAACTGAACTGCCAGGCGTTGAAGGTGGAGCTGATATCCTTGGCCATCAGTCCGAACTGCCATCGCCCGGCATTCATCTGGGCTCCTGCGTCCAGCCCGAATCCCCAGGCATTGGCAAAACTGCCTACATTGCGGTAGATCACCTTCACATTACCACCTAGACGGATGACCGGGCCCTTGCTTCCCGGCAGACGGATATCCTGGGCATAGGAAAATAAAAAGGCGTAATCCGCAGATGAGAACGTGGTGATATTGTTATAATTGACAGAACCATCAGGTCCCACCAGAAAAAGGGTGTTGGGGATATTATCCACGCCGAAGCGCAGGATCGTCAAACCCAGCACATGCTTTTTATCTGCCAGGGGAAAGGCAACCGCCGCATAATCATATTTACCGATACCGGCAAAGTATTCTGCATGCATGAGATCAACCTGCGGGCGGCCACTCACCTCCATCAGTCCGGCAGGGTTCCAGTACCCCGCCGTGGCGTCATTCACCGTGGCAACCTGTGCATTTCCCATGCCCAGGCCCCTGGCACCTGCTCCGATATTGAGGAAATCATTGGAATATTTGGCCTGACCGGAGGACCGGTGAACCATAAATCCTAATCCCAGCACCAAATAAAGTACATTTCCCCGCATGCAATTCTTTTACAATCCAAATCCAGTCATGACTTAACCGTCAGATAGAAAACCGGGCAGATTTCATAGGAAGAAGCCATGAAATTAAACAAAAGGAGTGAAAAATATTTTCAGTAGCTATTCCGGGATTTCCGGATATCCCGGAACCTGGTGTTCTGGGCTGGGAAGGGGTATGGCTTTGTGCAATGGGACAAAATCATGTAGGTTTGCCGGATAAACCACGGCTTCATGGATTTAATCGGGGAACTGAGCTGGAGAGGCATGGTTCAGGATATCATGCCGGGCACCCGGGAACATTTATCCGGGGCCCTGACTACCGGCTATATCGGTTTTGATCCTACGGCGGATTCCCTGCATATCGGTAATCTGGTTCCGGTCATGCTGCTGGTCCACCTGCAGCGTGCCGGTCACAAGCCGCTCGCCCTGGTGGGCGGAGCGACGGGTATGGTAGGCGACCCATCCGGGAAATCCGGTGAACGCAGCCTGCTGGATGAGGAAGTGCTGCAACGCAACCTCATAGGTATAAAAGGCCAGCTGGAAAAAATGCTTGATTTTGACCCCACAAAGCCGAATGCGGCGGAAATGGTCAATAACTATGACTGGTTCAGGGATCTGGGCTTTTTACAGTTCATCCGGGACACCGGCAAGCATATCAGCATCAACTATATGATGGCCAAGGATTCGGTGAAAAAAAGGCTGGACAATGAAAACGGTATGTCTTTCACTGAATTCAGTTACCAGCTCGTCCAGGGTTATGATTTTTATCATTTATATACGTACCGGAACTGCAGGCTGCAGATGGGTGGTTCAGACCAGTGGGGCAATATCGTTACCGGTACCGAACTGATCCGGCGCAAGACCGGTGGCGAGGCCTTCGCATTCACCTGTCCCCTGATCACCCGGTCAGACGGAGGCAAGTTCGGCAAGACCGAGCAGGGGAATGTCTGGCTTGATCCCCTGAAAACAACCCCTTACCAGTTCTACCAGTTTTGGCTGAATGCCTCCGATGAAGATGCGGAGAAATGGATCCGGATATTCACTTTGCTGGACAGGACGGAAATAGAAAGCCTGGTCCAGGGACATCGGGAAAATCCTTCCGGCAGGCTACTGCAAAGAAGCCTGGCCAGGGAAGTGACCAGTTTTATTCATGGTCCGGAGCAATACCACAAGGCGGTTCGGACGACCGAACAACTGTTTGCTGACCCCCAGGAGCCAGGGGACCTGAGCCCGGAAACCCTGCAATCCATGGAAGGAGTGCAGACCCTGGAATTCCCCGCTTCGAAGATTGAATCCGGTATTGACCTGATCAGCCTGATGGTGGAGTGCGGCCTTTTCCCCACCAGGGGGGAAGCCCGCAGGATGGTGCGCAATGGAGGCATCAGCATCAACCGGCAGAAAATAACCGATGAATTCCAGATGGTTACCCCTGCACAACTGCTGCCCGGAAATTACCTGCTCATCCAGAAGGGGAAAAAACATTTCTCCCTAATCCGGGCAATTCAGGAAATGCAGGGAATGGTCCCGGAATGATAAAGCTCCGTTACCGCAGCGTGGCCCACTGGTACCGAAGACTACGGACCCCTGGCTGATCAGGGGTTAATGCCGTCATTGGGGTTCGGGGAAAGCTGAAGATATTCCATCAATTTTTTTGCATTCCGGTGGATGTCAAATTGCTCCCGGAGCGATTTTTCCCGGATTTCCCTGTCCTGGCCGTTAAATGGAATGTCCCGGAGTTCCTTAAGCTTCCCTTTAAATTCCGCAGCATTGCTGACCGGATAACAGCCCGATTCCAACCCCGTCCCCCGGAGCAGCTCCCCGGTCACCACGCAATGCCTTCCGCTGAATAACGCATGCAATAGCTTGATTTTAATACCCGATGTATTAAAGGAATGGATGCAATTCACCTGCGCTTCCCGCACGAGTCGTTCCATCTGCTCCGCATCGGGGTTTTCCACCAGCCGGATCTCCGGGTAGGAACGCAGGAACCGTTTCAACCGGCCTGTAGGGTTAAGTCCGGCAATGATCAGCGGGGCCTGTTCCTTGTCCCAGACCTCCCGGACCAGCCACATGACGGAGCGTTCATTGTCTGGTACGGACAGGTCTCCATGATACAGGTTATAGGAACCTGTACCCCCAAGGCTATGTACCACCTGGTAAGGGATAAAAGGAGGCAGGTAAACTACTTTTTCCGCCCCGCATTGGGTCATAAAATACTCCCGGTCATGAGGATGGACCGTTAAAAAAAGATATGGGAATCCGGCAATCCTTTTTTCATAGGCATCCAACCTCTTCGACTCGATGCGGAAATACCCCTTTCTTAACCCTGGAGGCGCGGTTCGGGCCAGGGCCCGGTAATACTGAGATTCGATATTATGCAGCCTAATGGCAATGATCCTGGCCGGCCAACGGTTTTCCAGCAGGAGCCCCGTACAGTGCAGGCCTTCGGCCAGGATGGGATAGTTGTCCCCCTTGAGATCGGACAGTAATCGGCCATTGATCCTGGAAGAAACGATATAAGGCAACCCAAGCAGCATCCCGGCAATCCCGGAAGATCTTTTATAATAGCGGACTGATTCACAATACCGGGAAAGTTCGGGGGCCTGCCTGCGGCCTTTCCTGAAACAATGCAAATGGATCCGGACCCCCAGGCCATGGAGTGACTTTATCCTTTCAAAAACAGGAATGGTGCCTCCGTAATCCGGGGGATAAGGGATATTAAAAGCAATGATATGCAGATGCATGGCCATTTGAATCCTTTAATGGTACCCTGAAGATTCCTCTGGCAGCGGTCCACCCGCCGGGCAACGGAAAACTACCATTCAACAAACATTGCCGACCATTTAAGGGTAAATTAAACTTTTAATCAAAATAACCTGGCAAAAGCATCCCAAATAAATATAAATGCATTTAATAAAGACACCTAGTCTTTAAGTTGCGTTGGTGATTTGAATCTACCAAAGAATTAAATATCCGGGTCAGCAATTACGGTCTGGCAATGCGGTAGTTGGTTCTAAGGGTTTGGGATCTTTGCTGGTAATCTGGCCAGCAAAGACGATGCGTGCCTGATCATCTTTTAATTCAGGGTACTCTTGCAGGACGGCTTCAACTTCCTTTTGTGTCAGTGGACGGCTTTTGCCGGTAACATCGTTTTGGAAAGCCCTGCAGGGATAAAACATAAAAGGGCAAAGTGGGCCAGACAAAATAGCGTTAGCTGCAGCCAAAAAGTGTGACAGTTCACAAAAGGGAACTGGCGCTCCATTTTGATGTCCAGGACACGGTGACCCGAGACCTGTGCTCTTCGTCTGGAGCGTATCGCACTCAAGGATATGACAGGTGTCATTAGCTACCTTGTCCTTTAAAGCCTATCCTTCGCCTGTTCACCTGCTCTACGGGGATGAGGAACTGTTTGAGGTACTTAAAAATCTTTCGGATATGCCGATCATGGCTGCCCACTTTGTTTTCCAACTGTTCCAGCTTGAGTAAAATATCTTTGTGCGTTAAAAGTATTTCCCGCATCCGGGTAAAAATTCTGATAATTTGAATGTTTACTTTAATAGCAGTGGCACTACTCAGTACGCTGGATAACATGGCCACCCCTTGCTCGGTAAACGCGTATGGTGCATAGCGTAAGCCCATTTTATCTCCCCCATTGGAGGTGCCAAATTGGCGCCTCCACTTGCGAAACTCTTCTTCCGTCAGTTCAAACATAAAATCTCCAGGAAACCTGTCTTTATTTCGTTTTACCTGCCTTTTGAGCTGCTTGGTTTCCACTCCATATAATTCTGCCAGGTCACGGTCCAGCATAACTTTCGTTTCTCTGATCATGTAAATCCTGTTCATGATCACTTCATCGCTAACAGCAATGGATTGCTTTGGCTTTTCCATATTTCTTCAGTTCAAAAAACGTACAAATTATTAAATATTCCCTTTCAGCTTTTCGGGTGATACCTGGCCACCTCCAGGCTCAGGTCTGCCAGATCGCAGGTTTAGCATCGCAGGGTGCTGGACGAATTTATATCCGGCCATATATTGTACCTGCCTGAGATTATGCTGCCTGACCATTGTGATTGAATATTTGCAGCAGTCTTTGTACCTAATTCAGCACTTCCGCTTTCTCCATAGAATGTAATATTGGATATAACTGTGAGGGTTTTTTTCTTTTTATCAATTTATTACCACACCTGATTCTCCATTTGGTCATTCTTTACGATATGAATATCATCCAATGCACAATACGGTGAATGCCAAGGAAAATTATCCAATTTTGGATTCAACGTTCCCCATCTATCGATCTGCGGATTATAGAACCTAGTCCCATAGTCGTATTCTTCCAACTCCGTCCCATCGGAGAACTCATTGTACTGAAGCTCCTTGCTGTTGTATTTGAATATATTCTCGGGTCTTGAGCATTCCCCGATCAGATATACCAGCCATAGCTATGCCAAAGAAGGTAGTAAACCTCCTACAGCGCAAATTAGTCTATGCTTCTTATTTTAGCATTTTTTATCTTATTGATAGTTCTCTTCATAAGCGGATCAGTTATCGATGAATATTTATTTATTAAATAACTCCTTATACGTTCAATTATTTGAGGGGGGACTCCATTAACTTTATAAGTAATAAATTCAGTATTTGCAATATTGTTTACCCATTTTTTATAAAGCGTTTTACATGTAGGATTTTCTTCAATCGCTTTTATAAAGTTCAACCCATCAGTTATATAAAAAGAATAATATAATAATGAAATCTCCTCATAATTTCCACCTGCTTCTCCTAACTTATAATGTAATATTAGATCTTGATATTGCCTAAATGTAAACGAAGTGTCAATGTGCTCTTGATTGGGTAGATTTTCTAATAAAAAATCATAACCAACAGGATATATTTTTTAAAATCTTTTATTTTCAAGCAATCTATCTTTGAAAAACTGAATCTCTTTTCCTGAAGAAATATAACCAATTGGTTTATTATACATAGTGAAATAGTTTTTTATTTTCTGTTTCCAGTCATTTCTACAACGATCATTGTTATTCAATATTTTTATTAACTCTTTTTGACAAAAACTTAAATTGATTAAAGAAATGTAATACAAGTCCTTTTTAATAAATGATCCAATGGAATCTATTGCCGGAATTTTTACCCAACCATCAGTTGGAGCAACTAATATGATATCCGGAACAGGAAATTGTTGTAAAAGATCTGACATGGTAGGATTAATGCTATCATATCTGACAAAATAATGGCCTCCCGGGGCAATTGTTTCGTTCTGTTTATAAGAATCAGTTCCATGATACTTAATACTGTGTATATAAAAATAATATTACATAAGATCTCCGCTTTTCAATGTCCAGAAAGGATGACCTGTAGTTCCAATAGTATACTTCGCATATTTTGTGATCTTATATTCCATGTTATTATGCCAAATAATCGGCGGCACTAAAAAAAAAATTAAAATGATAATTCAAGTGAGATAATTTTTCCAATGTAGTTTAATGTACTCCATAGGTAAAATAATTTCAACGGTCGATCACTAGACAATATTTCCTAAGCCAGAACCAACAAAATGTGGCATAGTTGTACAATGGCCTCCAGTCCTTTCGCTTTGGAATTCATGGGGAAAGATTAAGCCATGCAATTTGTTTTTCAGCTCTGTGAAAATGCAATGGGATGAAGGGAAAATCAGACCGATCAAAAATACCCTTTTATTAGCTAGACATAAATACCCTAAGTTTAGCTTTCAATCCTTATTTCCACATCCCCCTGCTGATATATTACCGTCCTTCGGATCAATATCAAGATAAAAAAAACAACAATTGAAAGGATTGTTTTATTCCTTCGGTCCCTGTATTTAACGATTACTTCACCCTGTTGGTAATGTCACAGTCTGAGATATATGGTCTTGTCAACCAACCACTTAATCTGACTATATGTTTTAAATCAGTTGCAACGCGGGTGGTTCAATTCTTCAATTTTATTTTATCACTTGCGGAGGCAAAGCTGATTCATGGGAGTGAATGATTTTCCACTGCCCGCCTATTTTAATATATAAAAATGTGACTGTGTATTGCTTCATTTTCCAGACACCGCCGTTTTTAAAGTACGCGTCAATATTTCCAGACCAGCATAATACTACGGTACTGTCACCCAGGACATGAAAAATTTTATGGGATGTAGTAAATTTTTGCTCTTTGAGGGAGCCGTAATAATCTATGCATATTTTCTTAAACTCCTTGTAATCCCTGATCATGCCATCGGCACTTATTGCATGGAAATCTGGAGTTTCCGCATAGCAGTTCAAGAATAAATCCACCTGAGCGGTTTCCGAATAGTGGATGAGCCCCTCAGCTAATGGTTTCACTTCCTTTAAAATCCGATCCTTGTCATTATTCATAATAAAAAAATATTTTCCAAGCCTTTAAACTTTCGCCGTTTCTTCTAAGTCTTTGTCAATAACTTCATCGACAGAGAAAGACTAATTGACTAAATGGTATTTTGTTGATAAAAAGAAAAATAAACCAGTGGGCTCTATTTCAGGGTTAATAATAAATGTAATTATTTTTATGTTTTGCCACCCCATTTTTACTGATAATAATTTCATGTCTCTCATATTCACCTCATCAAGAAATTAGATCCTTTAGTTTAGTTTTCCAATCTGAAACTGCTCATTATTTTCGGGCTGCCCATTTGTTTACCGCCATTATTTGATCCGCCAATAGTTTTCAGATGGGGCAATTCCACCCTGTTTGGTCGCCGGGCGATGGTGGACTGATTAGCGGTACTTTTAGGTGCAGGGAATAGCTCCCTGCTCACCATATTTCAAATTTACGTTTCTCCGCCGGGATCTTTCTAACTTGCAATATTTTTCCGGAAATATCCGTCAGCGCCTGCTGAAACGCCTGTTTACCGGGTGGATCATCGAAAAAAAGATGTTCAATCAATTCCTTTTTGTCCTTAAAGCGCATCCAGCTCTGGATCTTGACATCAGCCAGATCCAGGTATTCATCATCGGTCCTGCATTGACCAGCCAAAATTCCAAACTGCAGGGTCAGGTCATGGTGAAACCGTTCCGCAGTGATGAGGACAGCTTCATAGGTTTCCAGGGATAAATCATCGGTATCCATCCGTACATGAGTTAAAAATAATCCATACAAACCATTATTCCGGTACCTGGTATTTTGGTCCGAAGCCGACCATTTTATGTAAGGTCTGCAATTCCATGACTTTCCCATAGAGGGTATCCTTTAACACGAAATTCACTCCAGCCTCCCGGAGCCTTTCCCGGGTGGCCTGGAAAACAGTATGGTCAAAATCAAAGCGGACCGGCCCGGGGGACTTCTTCAAGGCTGAAAGCTGTTTACGGATCATTTGCGTTTTAATGATATTGGCTGAGAAATTCGCGCCGGCTATCAGCAAAATATTCAGGCCCAGGATAATGACGACTGCTTTTGATAACCACCTGAAGACCCGGTTTCCCTGCAGTCCGGCATCTCCCAGGCCTGGCAGTATGGCAAGGAAAGGAAAAATATAAAACTGGGGCGTTAGTCTGGCCCACCAGCTCACCGGGGAGATTAAAGTGGAAACCAGGATACCCGCCAGGATTACCCAGGAAAGATAAAACAAAGGTTGCCGGTAATACCGGATGGCGTTCCGGATCAGTAGTACCAGGGATATCCAGAAAACAAGCTGGAAAAAAAAGCCGAAGCCGGAAAGCCGGACATCCGTCATGGAAAACACCAAAACTTCCTTTTTGCTCACCGTAAACGGATCTTTCCAATGAAGACGGTGTTGGGTCACGAGATTATTGCATTTGGAAACCAGGGAATAAAACCATTTGACCAGGTTGTTTTTCCCCTCCAATATCCGAGGTTCATTATTCAGACCTGCTTCATAATACTGAGGATTATTAATGGGATAAAAAACTTGTTGTCGGGATCGGATATTGGTCAGGTAAGGATTATATCCGAAAGCCAGAAAGGCCAGGGAATAGCAGAGAGTAAAAGCCATGGCCATTTTTACCAAAAACTTCACAGGGCAATGCCGGATCAGCCAGTAGAATGCAAAACAAATAATAATCACCCCCGATAATATCAGTCCGGTGAATTTAATATTGGATACCATGATGATGCTACTGCCCAGGATCACCCATTTGAATCCCCTGAATTCCCCGTTTTCCAGGGAAACCAGTTGCAGCAGGATCAGCAATAATAAAGCGTACATGGTGCCGTCCACATAATCTGAAAACAACTGGGTTACCAGGACAGGATTCAGGGTAAGCAACAGCGAAACGGCTATATTCCAGCCTCTTTTGGAGATAAACTGCCCAAGTACATAGCAGCAATTAAAAAAAGCAGCCCAGGCGATTAATTGATTGATCAGTTTTCCGGTCTCTATAAAGCCGGTGAATTTTGCGATGACTGCCGCAGTGATCCAGGAAAATTTGGGGAAATGCTGTATGGAAGTATGATTAGACAGATCAAATTTGGTGATCTTATAAAATGGATTTTGAACCGGATTCCAGCCATTCATGAGTTTCATGATGGCAAACTGGTGATACCACTGCCCATCCCAGCTGGTATCCAGGATCAGGAAGGATAGTATGCCTGAAAATATCAAGAGCCCGGTGGATATGGAGAATATTTCTACCTGTTGGCGGAGGGATAACCAAGGACGGGTGCTCCACCAGAAAATAAATGTGGCCAAGATCAGTCCTGCCGGAAATTCAACAAAGTTGATGGGTATTCCCAACACCAGGCCGAAAAACCCCAGGCCATACCAGCAGAACAAAATCATGGTCAACCCGAAAGCAAGGAATAAGGCTTTTCCCCTCATGCCCAGGTCCCCCGCTGCTTGCTGGCTTTTGATCATAAGTAAATCCAGATGACCCCGGTGTCCTGAGGAAATTTGGCAGAAGCTACCCCTACGTCATTTACTCCAATCCCTGCCTGTGTTATGGTATTTGAAAATAAGCGATTAAATCCGAACAGCAAAAGCCCGGTTACCCCTTCCTGGCCCCCCTAAGCTTCCCCTCCGGTCCTTCGGGCCGGAAGGGGATCAAACGAAGGGTGACTAAATTAACCCATTTTTAGTAACTTTTAACGTATCCTTAAGGTTTTTGTATCCTAATTTCATTGTTGGAAAAAATGGACCCGGTTGGCATTATACTTGCTCCACTGATTCTACTCTTTTCTACGAAAAACCCTCAGGGGAATTTCCTGGTTGGTGCTTTAAATAACAGACATGGAGCATTATGACCTGATCATTATTGGAACAGGTGCCGGCGGAGGCACCCTGCTATACCGGTTGAAAGACTGCGGCAAAAAGATCCTGGTGCTGGAGCGGGGTGATTTCCTTCCCCGGGAAAAAGCCAACTGGGATACCATTGATGTATTCCAGAAAGGCAGGTACCACACGACGGAAGTATGGAAAGCCAACAACGGATCAACCCTGCATCCGGGCGTCGGGTACTGGGTCGGGGGAAATACCAAAGTTTACGGAGCTGCCCTGTTCCGGCTCCGGGAGCGGGATTTTGAGCGGGTCGAGCATGCAGGGGGTATTTCCCCGCAGTGGCCCCTTAAATATGCCGATTTTGAACCCTACTACACCCAGGCTGAGGCGCTCTATTGTGTGCATGGCAAAATGGGGGATGATTCCACAGAACCCACCCGAAGCGGGGAATTTCCATATCCCCCGATCCTCCATGAACCCCGTATCCAGGAAGTGCATGATGAGCTGGTGAAGGGAGGATACCATCCGTTTTACATGCCGATGGGCATCAAGATGGACCAGGCCGATATGCTGGATAGTCCCTGCATCCGCTGTAATACCTGCGATGGCTTCCCCTGCCTGATACATGCAAAATCCGATTCCGATATTAATTGTGTACGTCCTTCCCTGAACGGGACTAATATCACCTTATTGACCCGGGCTAAAGTGACCAGGCTGGTCACCGATGCCAGCGGAGGGGCCATCACCTCCGTGGAAGTCTCCCTGGAAAAGGGCAACGCTTCTTTCAGTGCCGACCTATTTGTATTGGCCGCCGGAGCCATTAATAGTGCAGCACTGCTGCTGGCCTCCGCATCGGACCAGTTCCCGCAGGGTCTTGCCAACCGGTCCGGAATGGTAGGCAGGCACCTGATGAAGCATCAGAACTCGGCTATGCTCGGCATCAGCAATAAACTCAACCCCACCATTTTTCAGAAAACCATGGCCCTGAACGATTTTTACTGGGGGGAAAAGGATTATCGTTTCCCCATGGGGCATGTTCAGCTGCTGGGAAAATCAAACCGGGACATGATTGCCCTGGATGCCCCGGGAATAACGCCGGGAGCAGTCCTGGAAGATATGGCTACCCATTCGGTGGACTGGTGGATGTCTTCAGAGGATCTTCCGGATCCGGAAAACCGGGTAACCCTGGATAACGGACAGATTCACCTGTACTATCGCGAAAATAACAAACAAGGCTTTGAGCGGCTGATCTCCCGGTGGTCCGATGTCCTGAAATCCATTGATGTCGGCCATTATTTTCTTCCCCATCACCTGTACCTGAACCAGCTGATTCCCTTGTCCGGGCTGGCTCATCAGAATGGCACCCTGCGCTTCGGCACGGATCCTGATGCTTCTGTGCTGAATCTGAACTGCAGGACCCATGACCTGGATAATCTGTATGTGGTGGATGGGAGCTTCTTTCCTTCCTGCGGTGCAGTCAATCCATCCCTGACCATCATGGCCAATGCCCTTCGGGTAGGGGATCACCTCCTGGAATGCTTAAAATGACGAATGATCATGACGAGTTAAAAATTATTCCTGAATGCTTAATCATCTTAGCCATGTCTTATCAATTAGATATTATTCCTCCTGCTGACCCGGAGTTCCTTTCCGGACTCGAATGGATTGAGACCAATGGAACAGGGGGATGGGCAAGTTCCACGGTGTCGGGAATGAACACCCGTCGTTACCATGGATTGCTGATCGCAGGGGATCCCCAGGATCCCTCTAGGGTCTCCCAGGTTTCCCGACTCGATGAGACCCTGATGACCCCGGATGAAAACGTTGAACTGGGAAGCAATAATTACGGGAACGCGGTCAATCCCAAGGGTTATCGCTATCTGACCCGGTTCTCCCGGGATATCTTTCCTGAGTTCATTTATGAGGGAGGGGGAATTACCCTGAAAAAGACCATTGCGGCCATCAACGGAGAAAATACCACGGTGATCCGCTATGAGGTACTGAAAGCCCTCGGAACATTTACCCTCAGGCTGGCTCCGTTCATTACCTGCCGGGATTATCATGCCCTGGTCAGATCCAATCCGGCCATCCGGAAGGAATTGGCGGAGGATCCTGGATACTGGCATGTGATCCCCTACCAAACCATGCCGGAGATATTCTTCCATATGCCGGGCTTTTCCTTTAAAGCCGGGCCATCCTGGTACTATAATATCCAATACCCGGTGGAAGCTGCCAGGGGAATGGATTTTACCGAGGATCTGTTCACCTATGGGAATTTTGACCGCCAGTTGAAGCAGGGGGATACCCTGGTGGTGATGCTCAGCTCCGGACAGCCAGCCAGCGCCGAAGGGGAAGTGCTGCTGGCTAAGGAAAAAAACCGGAGGTTGCGTTTACTGAAGGGAGCTGCCGATAGCCTGGAAAAAACCCTGAGGCTGGCTGCCGACCAGTTCATCATCCGGATGGGAGGGGGGGCGCAGCGGATCATTGCCGGATATCACTGGTTCACTTCCTGGGGAAGGGATACCATGATCGCCCTGAACGGCCTTTGCCTGTCTACGGGGCGGTTCAGTGAAGCAGGGGGCATCTTAATGGAATTCATCCGTCATATCAGCGAAGGAATGCTCCCCAACCGGTTTGCGGATCACCAGTCAGCCCCGGATTACAATACGGCGGATGCTTCCCTATGGTTTTTCATCACCGGCTTCCGGTACTTCGAAGCTACCGGGGATAAGGATTTTCTGGTCAAGGTGCTGATGCCTGCTTTTAAATCGATCATTGACTGGCATTACCAGGGTACCCGTTACCATATCCATGTGGATCAGGACGGCCTGCTATTCGAGGGCGAGGAAGGGATGCAGCTCACCTGGATGGACGCGAGATCCAACGGCAGGGTAGTCACTCCCAGGATTGGCAAGGCCGTTGAGATTAATGCGCTTTGGTATAATGCCCTGATGATTTACTCCGGCATGCTGAAGGAAACCGGGGACAAAGTAGGATCCGTGGATTTTCAGCTTCGGGCTGCCACCATGAAAGTGCGGTTCCTGGAACTGTTCTGGAATGCAGATGCCCAATGCCTCTATGATGTGGTGAACGGAACGGACCAAGACAGCAGCCTTCGGCCTAACCAACTGCTGGCCATCAGCCTGCCCTTCCCCCTGCTGGGGGGAGCCGCGGCCAGGCAGGTGCTGGACCTGGTCACCGAGAAATTATATACTCCCCGCGGGATAAGGAGCGTGGCCCCGGAAGATCCTGCTTACCATGACCACTACACCGGCGGCCAGGCTGCCCGGGATGAGGCTTACCACGAGGGAACCGTTTGGTCCTGGCTCCTGGGTCCCTATATTGATGCCATCATGTACGTATATCCGAGAAGGGGACAGAAAATGGCCAGGGAAGTCCTGGATACGTTCAGGCCTCACCTGGAGGAAGCCGGAATTGGCTCAGTTTCCGAAATATTTGATGGGGACAGCCCCTTCACCCCCCGGGGCTGTATTGCCCAGGCCTGGAGCATTGGGGAACTCCTGCGGGTATATACTGCATACAAGCTCCACAGCCCAGCCCCCGCCACCAAAAAGAAAATCAAACAGACGGTATAACTATGGATCATACTAAAAAACTGAGCGGGCAGTCTGCCCTGGTCACCGGCGCCAATTCGGGCATCGGCCAGGCCGTTGCCCTGGCCCTGGCTGCTGAAGGAGCTGCAGTAGCCATAAATTACATCACCGATGACCAGGCAACCCAGGACATGATCGCCCAGATCAAGGCATCCGGCGGAAATGCCATCGGCCTGAAGGCCGATGTCAGCAAGGAAGACCAGGTTCAGCAGATGTTCCGCGATATGATTGCCTCCCTGGGCACCATCGATATCCTGGTGAATAATGCCGGACTGCAGCGGGATTCTCCATTTGCCACCATGAGCCTGAAGGACTGGCAGTTCGTCCTGGATATCAACCTGACCGGTCAGTTCCTCTGTGCCCGGGAAGCGGTCCGGGAATTTCTCCACCGGGGAATCGTGCCGGAAAGATCATCTGCTGCCGGAAAGATCATCTGCATGAGCTCCGTCCATGAAATGATCCCCTGGGGCGGCCATGTCAACTATGCCGCTTCCAAGGGCGGCATCATGATGCTGATGAAGAGCATGGCCCAGGAGCTGGCCCCGCAGAAGATCCGAGTGAACAGCATCGCTCCCGGGGCTATCCAGACCCCCATCAACAAATCAGCCTGGGATACCCCGGAAGCCCTGAATAAGTTACTTACCCTGATTCCCTACGGCAGGATCGGCAAACCCGAAGATATTGGTCAGCTGGCTGCCTGGCTGGCATCCGATGAAGCTGATTATATCACGGGAGCCACCATATTCATCGACGGGGGAATGACCCTTTTTCCCGGCTTTTCCACCAATGGATAATCCGTTACCCTAACCATCCGCAGATGTCAGAGCTGGAACGCCTCCGGGCGAATGCACAAAAAGAAGTCCCCCTGGAGAAATGGGGTCCTTACCTGAGTGAGCGTCAATGGGGAACAGTCCGGGAGGATTACAGCGCAAATGGCACAGCCTGGGAATATTTCCCCCATGACCATGCCCGGTCCAGGGCTTACCGCTGGGGGGAGGATGGCATCGGCGGTATCTGCGACATGAACCAGCTTCTCTGCTTTGCCCTGGCCATGTGGAATGGGAAAGACCCCATCCTCAAGGAAAGGTTATTCGGTCTCACCGGCAATGAAGGCAACCATGGGGAGGATGTGAAGGAACTGTATTACTACCTGGATAATACCCCGACACATTATTACATGAAATGCCTGTACAAGTATCCCCAGGAAGCCTACCCATATGATGACCTGGTGACCACCAACCGCAACAGGACCAGGGCTGATCCGGAATACGAACTGCTGGATACGGGTGCCTTCCGGGACAATAAGTATTTTGATGTTTTCATTGAATATGCCAAATACCACAGCGAGGATATTGCCATCCGGGTGGAAATCTTTAACAGGGGCCCGGCTGAGGCGGGGATCACCCTGCTGCCCACGCTTTGGTTCCGTAACCAGTGGAGCTTTACTAAAGAACATGAACGGCCGGTCATCCGGAAGTTGTATGGATTGAAGGGCTTCTCGGGAGTACAGGCCGTTCATCAAAAGCTGGGGGATTATTACCTGTATTTCCAGGAACCCGACCGGCTGCTGTTCACGGAGAATGACACTAACCTGGAACGGCTCTATGGGGTGCAAAACCCCTCTCCCCTCGTTAAGGATGCTTTTCATCAGGTGATCACCCAGGGCCGGGAAGTCCTGCCGGTTGGCACAAATTCAGGAACCAAGATAGCCCCGGTATACCAACTGCGGATCCCGGCCGGGGCTTCGCAAAAGATATTACTCCGCCTCTGTAACCAACCCCTTCCATCCGCTCCGTTTAATGCCGGGTCCGAGGATATCTTTGACCTCCGCAGGAAAGAAGCCGATGACTTTTATTCCCGGTTCCTCAGCGAAAAATTACCTCCTGCAATTGCCGGAATTCAGCGGCAGGCTTTTTCCGGCCTGCTCTGGAGCAAGCAGTACTACCATTATGATATAGAGACCTGGCTGAACGGAGATCCCCTGGAGCCTCCCCCGCCCGAACAGCGGAAAACCGGCCGTAATTCCCAGTGGAAATACCTGAAAAACCAGGATATCCTGTCTATTCCGGATAAATGGGAATACCCCTGGTATGCAGCCTGGGACCTGGCTTTTCACTGCATTCCCATGGCCATGGTGGATCCCGTCTTCGCCAAGAATCAGCTTATCCTGATCATGCGGGAATGGTATATGAACCCTGACGGACAGATCCCTGCATACGAGTGGGCATTCTCGGATGTCAACCCTCCCGTACATGCCTGGGCTGCCTTACATGTCTACCGGATGGAAAAAGAAATTCTCGGCCAGGCCGATCTGGATTTCCTGAAAAGGGTGTTCCAGAAACTGCTGATCAATTTCACCTGGTGGATCAACCGGAAGGACGCCCTGGGCAACAGTATTTTTGAAGGGGGATTCCTGGGACTGGACAATATCGGGGTCTTTGACCGCAGCAGCACCCTGCCTGACGGAGCCTTCCTGGAACAGGCGGACAGCACCAGTTGGATGGGCATGTATGCCCTAAACATGATGGATATCGCCCTGGAGATCTCCATGACGGACCATTCCTTTGAGGATGTGGCCACTAAATTCTACGAACATTTTGTGATCATTGCCGAAGCCCTCAATGAAATGGGGCTCTGGGACAGCGGGGATCATTTCTTTTATGATCTGCTCACCCTCAGGGACGGGACCAGCTTTCCGATCAAGGTTCGGTCCATCGTGGGGCTCACTTCCCTGTTTGCTGCCTCCATATTTGATAAGAAAAGGATGGAGAAACTTCCGGACTTCAATAAGCGGATCAACTGGTTCCGGAGTTACCGGCAGCAAGCTGGCAAATTCCTGCCCAATGAACAATCGGCTTCCGGGGATTTCCTGATCTCCCTGATGCATACTGGTCGTCTGCAGGACTTGCTGAAGATCATGCTGAATGAACAGGAGTTCCTGGCTCCCGGCGGGATCCGGGCGCTCTCCAAATATTACCAGGAGCATCCCTATGAAGTCAATTTTGACGGACATGCCTACGGAATTGATTATGAACCCGGTGAATCAACTACTGCCTTGTTCGGAGGCAATTCCAACTGGAGGGGTCCCATCTGGATGCCGATGAACTATATGATCATCCATGCCCTGAAAAAATACCAGCAGTTCTACGGGGATACCCTGAAGGTGGAGTTCCCCACCGGTTCCGGCAACCAGCTCAGCCTGGGTGAAGTATCCCTTGAACTTTCCAAACGGATTATCCGCATATTTGCCCGGGATGATCAGGGGAACCGGCCCATCCATGGTATTGCCAATGATTTTTACCGCCAGCCGGAAAATGCCGATCTCCTGCTTTTTTATGAATATTTCCACGGCGATACCTCCCGGGGTGTCGGCGCATCCCACCAGACCGGCTGGACGGCTACCATTGCGGAATTGATCTATTCCAGCAGGGAAGATTGGTAACCTGAACACCCGTTTTGGCCATCCGGGGTCTTTATCCTTCTTTTGTGCATCATTTTTGCTGGTTACCGGGTGATCCGGGGTGATTCGGGATATAAAACATTAATTTTAGCGGTATCCCATTTTTCACCGGTTCACCAGTTAGCTTTGTTAAACGAAACAACCTCGGAACAGTCTATGAATAAACAGATTTTGCGGGCTGCTGGTCAGACATGCCTGATGCTGTGGATCACGGTTATTGCCGGAACTACTACAGTTATTGGTCAAAGGGCCTCCCCGAAATTGCCCAGGTGGAGTGCGGAACAGAAAGCCCGTAAACTCAGTATCCGGCAATCCCATGAACTGCACCTGACCAAGTTGCAGCAGCAGAAAATACTGGTCATCAACCGGGATTATGCCCTGGGCATTGATGAACTGCGGGCAGGATCTGCGCCGGACTCTCGGGGCCGGATGGAAAAACTGAAGGCTTTGCATGAACAGCGGGATGAGAAATACCGGCAGGTATTGGATGCAGGGCAGTTCAAACACTGGAATGACCTGGAAATGGCCCAAAGGGAAAAGCTCAAATCCTATAAAGCCAAAAGAAGGAAAAAGATTTTGAATGAAGAAAAAAGCGCCAGTGACTCCCTGCCCGGTGGTAAGGGTATTCCGAAATAACCTGCGATGGCCTTACTTCATGGGATTTGTACTTTCCCTGACAGCCGTTATTTTTATTCCTTCGAGGGCAGTTTCCCAGAATAGCGGGATGAAAAACTCCAGGTCCTCACCCCGCGTCATGGCAGGGAAGTTCTCCCGCATCCTCAGCAGGCAGCTGAACCTGAATGCCCGGCAGACCATCGAATTGAAAAAAACAGCATTCGGCTTTATACTAGCTAAAGGGCGGGTACACCAGATAAAGGACCTGGGTTTACGCAGCAGGAAAATGGATTCCCTGGATAAATCACTGGACCTTCAGCTAAAACAGATCCTGAGTCCCGGACAATACCAGCAGCTAAAGGAAGAAAAGACTCCCCCTGCTTACCCGCCGGGGTCCGGCTAAAATAGCAGCTCCCCGGTCAGGGGCCGGATCCCCCTTTATTTTCTCCGGCGCCGGGAATCACTGATTGGCTTTGGGTGGAGGCGGTGCCAGAAGCCCGGCCAAAGCACCGATTGCCGCAGACCCTATTGCCGCTAAAATGGTCGGAACCCCTCGTCCCCTGAAATTTTCCCTCCCCCGATCAGGATATTGATCCCGAGAATAGAGATTATGGTGAGTCCCAGGGTGGCCACAATAATCCGGTATATCCATGCGTCATAGGTCAATGGATTGGCCTGTTCAATGAGCAGGACTGCCTTTAATGGATCTTCCTTGAATTCCTTTTGCATTTCATGGCTGGATTCCAGCTTGGCTTTGAAATCGGAATTTTAGCCCCTTTGCTTGATCCAATTTCCCAACTTTCATTTCCCGGTAAATGCTCCCTGCCGGTCAGTCTCATTTCGCAGCGATAAATTTTATCCTTAGTTTTGCCCCGCAATGTTTAAAAAAATCCGCTCCATATTATTTGATTTTTACCCCCTGTTAAAAGGGATTTGGTCTGACTGCCGGAAAATATTTCCCCTGATCGAACTGCCCAACCGCCGTCGGAAAGGAAACCTCTTATCCGTTATCCTTTCCCTTTTTGTCGCCCTGAGTGGGCAACTGGCTGATTTCTGCCGGGGCATACCGGCGATATACCGTTCCGGATTCATGTCCCGCAGCAGGTTGCTGCTTCGCAGGGGGGTCCTGCTCACCGGTTGTTTTCTATTTCTGGCTTCCTCCCTGGAATGGACCGCTCAAGCAACCCCAGGGATGAAGGAGCCCACCTCCCTGATTACCCACATACCCCTCAGGCAAGGCGGCCAATCCAGTCAACCCACCCAGTCTCAGCCCTACCGTTTAACCGCATCCGAAATACGCACTCCCGGGTTTGGGAACAGCCTTGTTCAACCCTGCATTCCTCCCGGAAGGTTTTCCGTTCCGGTGCAGAAGAAATATCTGCTTCAACGCCATTTAAGCATCTGACACGCTGCTAAACAACGGTGGCTGCCGGTTCCCTGAACCGGGGCTGGATTTCTTTTTACCCTTGACCAATTACTATGTATAAAATATTGCTACCCTTGTTGCTGGGCTGTCAGATGGCCGCCGCACAGGGCAACCTGACCCTGCTGATCAGGGATGAAGATACCCAACAACCTGTCATCGGGGCGACCGTGCGGGTTTATCCCGG
>DATLTB010000140.1:0-9829 GCA_035533815.1 Chitinophagaceae bacterium | reverse complement strand
AAATATTTTCCTGATGCAATCAGGCGCTGGACCCGGGAAGGTAATTTTTTTTACTTCTATACTTCAGAGACCATTCTGGAAATCAGGGTGATTTCTGATAAAGTGATCCGCTTCAGGTATGCTGCTGATGGTAAGTTCCAGCGGGACTTTTCCTATGCGACAGTACCCGATCTGCGGGAATCGATCATTTCATTTGATTTTCGGGAACATGAGGAAACGCTGGAAATATTCACGGATGTCATCCGGGTTTTTGTGGACCGGGATAACCTCCGCATTACCATAACGAATCGGGAAGGACAGGTCATTAACCAGGATGAAATGGGATTTCACTGGCAATATTACCTCATCAAGGGCGGAAAGATTGTGTATTGCAGCAAACAGATACAACAAGGGGAATGTTTTTACGGGCTGGGGGATAAACCAACCGAACTCAACCTGAGGGGAAGACGCTGTGAAAATTACGGCACCGATACCTACGGGTACTTGAAAGACACGGATCCGTTGTATAAGAACATTCCATTCTATTATGGATTGCATCATGGACTGGGGTATGGCATTTTCTTTGACAATACTTTCCGTACCCTGTTTGATTTTGGCAATGAAAGGGGTGATGTATCGAGTTTCTGGGCCAGGGGAGGGGAGATGAACTATTATTTCATTTATGGCCCTGAGTTACTCCAGGTGGCTGAGGAATACACCAGGATCACGGGAACACCCGATCTTCCCCCGCTATGGGCCCTGGGCTATCACCAGTGCCGCTGGAGTTATTCACCGGATACCCGGGTAAATGAGATTGCCATGGAGTTTCGCAAAAGACAGATTCCCTGTGATGTGCTTTACCTGGACATCGATTATATGGATGGATTCCGGTGCTTCACTTTTGACAGCAAAAGTTTTCCGGATCCGGCAGCTCTGGCCAAAGAGCTGGCCGGAATGGGGTTCAAGTTAGTGGTCATTATTGATCCGGGAATCAAAGTGGATCCCGATTACAGGGTCTATCAGGAAGGGGTGGCTAAAGGATATTTTTGCAAGCGTGGGGACGGCGCCCTGATGGAAGGAGATGTATGGCCGGGAAAATGTGTATTTCCCGATTTTACCAATCCGGAAGTCCGGCAATGGTGGAGCAACCTGTTTAAAGATCTGGTGGATAAGGGGGTGCGGGGGATCTGGAATGATATGAATGAGCCAGCGGTTTTCGAGATTGGTACTTTCCCTGAGGATGTCCGCCATGACTATGAAGGGGAAGGGGTGAGCCACCGGAAAGCCCATAATATTTATGGCCATCTCATGAGCCGGGCTACTGCGGAGGGCTTAAAAAAATACCTGATGCCCCATCGTCCGTTCAACATCACCCGATCCTGCTATGCCGGAGCACAAAAATGGACCTCAGTTTGGACCGGGGATAATTCTGCAACCTGGGATCATCTCTGGCTGGCTTCCGTGCAATGCCAGCGCCTGGCGGTATCAGGGATTTCCTTTGCTGGAAGCGATATCGGGGGCTTCATCGATGAGCCGGACGGGGAATTGTATATCCGGTGGCTGCAACTGGCCACTTTTCATCCATTCATGCGTACCCATTCAGCCAGCAATGAAAGTAATTTTAACCAGGAACCCTGGTCATTTGGACAAAAATTTGAATTCATAGCCCGGAAATTCATCCGGCTCCGGTATCAGCTGCTGCCCTATATCTATACCACCTTCTGGCAATATGTCACACAAGGGACACCGATGCTTCGTCCCCTGGCTTTCGTAGCCCAGGCAGATCCCAATACCCATAACCGCTCCCATGAATTCATGCTGGGAGATCATTTGCTCATCAGCCACGTCAGTGAACCAGGGATGAAGGAAAAAGCGGTCTATTTGCCATGGGGCAAGTGGTATTATTATTGGGATGATACCCGGTTTGAGGGAGGCGAACTCATCAGCGTGGAAACCCCGCTGGATGAAATGCCCCTATTCGTCAAGGCAGGAGCAGTCCTTCCCCGATATCCGGTCATGGATTTTGTAGGCCAGATTCCTGTCGAGGAGATGGTGCTCAATGTGTATTATGATGATCAGGTTACCCACAGCATACTATATGAGGATGATGGGGATAATTATGGATACAGAAATGGGATTTGTAATATTATCCGCTTTAAACTGATCGGTGGAAAACATGAAGTACGCCTGAAAAAAAAGTTTATTGGCAAATTTAATACCACATACCGCCGGTACAGGATCATTTTTCATGGTATTCCGTTTAGGGCTACAACCTACTCAGTAGATGGTAGATTACACAAGCTGGCTTCCCGGAATTTTGCCATCGGTACCGTAAAAATTGTGGCTGACCGCACTTTTGAGGATATCATCATCAGCTGAAGGATCATCAAACCCAAACCCGGGGAAAGAATAACCGGGTTCAACGCGGAAGGTAAGTTACCATTGGTAATATACTGGCTCATACATTGGGGATCGGTAATCCTGTTTTCTTCCGGATCGGGCTGCTTTCCCAGGGAAAGGCTTTTTAAGGATTAAAATCAATTTCATCAAATAAAGCATAATTTAGCTTTAGGTCAATATATCAAGGCCTGTTCAATGAAAAGCCTGTTTATTTTACTGTGGTTGGCCTTCACCTGCCTGCATTCTTTAAGCGCCCAGAAGCGCTGTCATTGTCAGCATTTTATATTTAATAGGGGGAATGGCAGCGCATATATTGACGGTAACCAGATCACTATTCATCCGGGCGATACAGTATGCATTCCTGCAGCATTATATATGAGCCTGAGTATCCGGAATATTCACGGGACCCAGGAAAAACCAGTGATATTTATCAATTGCGGGGGGCTGGTAAAAATTGGCGCAGGTACTTATGGGATCTCGATTGTCAACTCCAGTTATTTCCGGATCACCGGTACCGGGGATAGTACTTTATTTTATGGAATAAAAGTCTTTAATCCGGCACCCAATGGCTATGACAATGCGGGAATAGGCATCAGCGGGACCAGTTCAGATGCAGAAGTCGACCATATTGAGATATCTAAGGCCCATGCAGGGATCTTGGTGTACAATATTCCTAATTGTTACCCCTATACCTG
Organism: Chitinophagaceae bacterium; assembly: GCA_035533815.1. Lineage (GTDB taxonomy): Bacteria > Bacteroidota > Bacteroidia > Chitinophagales > Chitinophagaceae > JANWKA01. Next base: position 6,755 of record DATLTB010000140.1, on the reverse strand, counting down.
GAAAGGAAGTCACACTTTCCGGAATCTTTCCTTTCACGATTTATATATTCACCGGATCATTGATTTCGGTTTTTTGGCTGGTTATCCTGGTCCTGAGCCAACCCTGAAGTGCAACGGGAAAGAAATCAAGGTATCCCCCCAACAGATCAATGGAATCAGCATTTATCATTGCCGGATTGACAGCATTGGAGGCGGGGGCATCCAGGTTAGCGAATCCCCAGAGGGAGTTAGGATTTTCAATAATACCGTTGAACATTACGGACTTCGGCCCGGGGCCCAGGCAGGAATAGTGATGGGTGGACTGGTTAACGGCGCATGTTATGATAACCTGGTCAGCAATGGGAATGGCAGCGGAATCCAGGTTTACGGAACCGGAGCAATCATGGTCTATAATAATATCCTGGACCGGACAGCCGCCAATAATCAGGATGCTATCTTTGTTGATGACCGCCCTTCACCGGGATACAAGCCATTACATGTTTACCTAATAAATAATACGATTATTGGATCGGGAAGATATGCGATCAAGATACTGAATACCAATAAAACCATGAATGCGGATAACCTGGTTTACAATAATTTGCTACTGGATTGTAAAAAAACATATTATTTCGGGGTAGGGCACCAATTATCCCATAATATCATTCACATGGATCCGGTCTGGGCCCGACTGGATTCTGAATTTATGCCTCGGCCGGGTTCCCCAGTGATTGGTGCAGGGATGAATATGTCCAAATTGGGGATAACCACCGATTTCAATGGCAATCCCCGCAGAATCGGTCATTCATTCAATGTCGGTGCAGTTCAGATTCTGCCAAAATCAACCTCCCAACTCATCCCTTCCAGCCTGCAATGAGAGAAATCAGGCTACTGCTGTACGCCTGATATCAAATGGCAAAAGTACACCAGAGAATCAAGGTCAATAATCAAGCGGTATTATGTCTGCTGTATCAAGGCATCAATAAATGGATCCCCGCTGGTATATTTTAAGGGATACCCATTTATTTACCGCCCGGAGATTTCTGCTTTTTCTGCGGAACGGAGTTCTTTATGTCCAGTACGTCTACATCAAAAACCAGTATAGCATTAGGAGCAATGACCGGAGGAGAGCCCTGGGGACCATAACCCAGGCCCGAAGGTATATATAGGGTGGCCTGTGTTCCTTTACGCAGATGCATGATTCCGTCATCCATCCCCCGGATCATTTCACCGATTCCAGCCGGGAAACTAAGTGGTTTCCCCGCATGATGAAAGGCGGAATCGAGGTTGGAATCGAACACTTTTCCATTTAACAGTTTGCCGGTATAATTAATGGATACCAGTTGACCTGCTTTGGGCAATTCTCCCTGGCCCTTCTTTTGGGTAACAATATAGACTCCCAGGCTATCCTTGACTGCTTTAAGATGCTGAACTTCGACATACCGGGCAATGACCGATTCATCGGAATCCATTTGAATAGCTGTTGCCTGGGCGGCTTCCTGGTTGCGTTGCAAAGCGGATTCGATAGCAAGCACTTTCACATGGATAGCGATCGTATCCCCATTTTTCACAAAAGGCGGACGATTGGGGGCTTTCATGACCGAATCTGCGGGAATCAGGAATACAGCACTATCCCCGCTGGAAAGCAGGGCCAGACCCTCCATAATGTTAAACCTGCCCTGACCTTTCTGGAGTGGGATGAACTGAGGACCAGTGGTATGGGTATCCATCAAAACCGAATCCCCCACTGTAGTGATTATCTGAAGGTTCATAAAGTCACCCAGGATGGCTTTAGGGCCGGTATGGGCTTCAATGATCTTATATTTCAAGCCACTTTGGGTGGTCTTATAATCCGACCTCTTGCATGAAGCAAGGGTCAGAAAAGGAATTATCAGAAAAAGACTGACTTTTTTCATGTGTTATTTTTTTATTAAGTATATGAAATGAATGGTTAATTGAGTAAATTTTTGTTTTCGCTGAGTGCTATTTGGAAACGGGTCACCGTTTTTTCCAGGGTATCCGTGGATCTGCCACCAGCGGCATTCTGATGGCCACCGCCACTAAAATATTTTCGGGCAAATGCATTGACATCGAAATTTCCTTTGGACCGGAATGACAACTTTATTTCCGAATCCCGGTCAATGATCAGGGTTGAAAAGCGAATTCCCTGTATGGAAAAAGGTAGGTTGACCACTCCTTCTGTATCTCCGGTTTGCAAATCATAACGTCGAACATCAGTCTGGGGTATGGCAATCAGGGCTGTATTGTACTCGTAGAATAATTCCATTCTGTTCAGCAGCGCATTTCCAATAAACCTCAACCTGTTTTCCAGATAATTATCATAGATTGCCTGATGGATGGGTTCATGCATAAGGCCTATGTCCATTAAGTTAGCCACCATCCGGTGCACCCGGGAAGTCGTACTGGCAAACCGGAATGATCCGGTATCGGTCATACTGCCTGCATACAAACACTCTGCCGTAGGAATGTCGATTAGGGATTCATCCCCGAATTTTATGATCAATTCATAAACCAACTGAGCTGAGGAACTGGCAGTTATATCACTTACTGCAAAGTCAAAGCTATTCTCAGGCAACGGATGATGATCGATAAGCACTTTGGTACAACGAAGTTTCTCCAGGTAAGGAGCCATGTTTTTAGTTCGATTCAGGGCATTGAAATCCAGGCAGAAAAGAATTTCTGCGACAGAAAGGATTTTTACCGCTTTCTGCTCACCGTTCTCAAAGTTCAACACTTGGTCACAACCTGGCATCCATTTAAGGAAAGCCGGGAAATTGGTAGGGGAAATAACAGTAACCTGATGACCTTTTTTAAGCAGGTAAAGATAAAGTGCAAGAGATGCTCCCATCGCATCTGCATCCGGTTTCTGATGCATTGTGATCACAACTTTTCGTGATGTTTCCAGCAATGGCTTGATGTCTTCTATTGGGCTCATTCATGACAAAGAAGTTGCAAAGGTCTTTAATTTATCAGAGACGGTCAAAAAATTCTAAACAGAGAAACAATTTAGTTCCTACCTTTGCGCATCGCAAACCATTCAGACTGAGCAGCATGGCTGAAAATACCTTTACAATCATCAAACCTGATGCAGTGGCCAATGGGTATACCGGAGCCATTTTGGGAAAGATATCCGATGCAGGATTCCGGATTGCTGCACTTAAAATGACTCGGCTTACCGCGGAAAAAGCCGCTGAATTTTATTTGATCCATAAGGGGAGGCCATTTTACAGCGAGCTGGTAGAATTCATGTCCAGGGGACCCATTGTAGCAGCAATGCTGGAGAAGGATAATGCAGTAGATGATTTCCGGACCCTGATCGGCGCTACAGATCCTGCTAAAGCTGATGCAGAAACTATCAGGAAACTATTTGCAGAGTCCCTGGGGCGTAATGCCATTCACGGGTCCGATACCAGGGAGAATGCCAAAATAGAAAGTTTGTTCTTTTTTTCCAGTCTGGAAATATTTTGATAAAGGACTGCCTGTCAGTTATTTTCTTTTTTCACCTGAACATAAAAATTCCTGTCGATCCGGAAATCATCCGGATCTGTCAGTTTAATGGAAGAGGTTTTCCAAACGGTAGTCGGATAAATAAAGGAGTACACGCTATCCTTCAGCATGGCTTTTACCCGCATGTCAAAACCTTTTATAACCCCTGACCAGCGATAGGTTATGTGATCATTTTTTAACTTATATTCCAATACGGGTATTTGGGTGGTTTCCAGGTATTGTTTAAATATCCTGCTCAGATCCATATGAGCTCTTGCACTGAAATAGGCTTCTATTTGTTTCCCTGTTACAGTCTGATGCCAGAATCGGTGGTTCGTACCGATCAGAATCTGCCGCCAAAGCACATCATTGTTAATCACATGGCGGAGGGTGTTGAGCATATTGCCTCCCTTGTAATACATATCTTCAGACCCTTCATTGTTCACATTGAATACCCCAACTATGGGCCTGTCATTCCGAATATTCTTCCGGGTACCAATCACATAATCCTCACCAGCCTTTTTCCCATACTGGCATTCTGTATACAGGGATTCTGCATAGTTTGCAAAGCTCTCGTGTACCCACATATCCGCCAGGTCCTTTGACGTAATGGAATTCCCCCACCACTCATGTGCGGATTCGTGGATGATGATGAAATCCCATTTGAGACCCCACCCAGTATGGGAAAGATCCCTGCCCAGGTAGCCATTCTGATAATGGTTTCCATAGGCGATGCAGGACTGGTGTTCCATACCTAAGTGATGGGACTCCACCAGTTTATACCCATCCTGGTAAAATGGATATGGGCCGAACCAATATTCATAACATTTTAGCATGGACTTGACCTGTAGGAATTCTGATTTTGCCTTATCCAGGTTATAGGGCATTACCCAATAGTCCAAGGTTAAAGGGCCATCCAGTCCGTGATACAGGTCACTGAAATGTACATATTTGCCCACATTCATGGTGATATCATAATTATTAATGGGACAGGAAACAAACCAGTTATAGGTTGTTGTGCCATCCTGGTTATCTGTTTTTGATCTCAATCTTCCATTAGAAACATCAACCAGGGAATCAGGGACTGTAATGTAAATGCTTGCACTATCCGGCTCATCGTACTGCTGGTCCTTATTAGGGAACCACACACTGGCTCCCATTCCCTGGCAGGTGACTTCTACCCAGGGATTTCCCAGTTTGTCCCTAGCCCAAATCAGGCCACCATCCCAGGGCGGGAGTTTGGCAATAATGGGTCTGCCATGGTAGTATGCAGTGACATTCCGGATGGTTCCCTTCCGCTGGGTGGAAACCAGAGAAACAAAAAATGCATTGCCATCCCTTCGGTATCCGAGTTTCTGTCCGTTCTGGATTACTGAATCCAGGACTAAGGGCTCCATCAGGTCAATTTGCATGACCTGATCAGGTTTAAGCACCCGGTATTGGATGAGATTATATCCGGATATGGTGCTGTCTGCAATGTTCACCTTGACATGAAGGCCGTAATAGGTAAGGTCCCACCATGCCCTTTGTGGAGTAATGGATCCCCTTAAGGTGTCTGCATGGGTAAACTTCAGGGGTTTGTCAAATAGGGCATGATGCTGCCCAAATGCAGGGGAATAGGCTAGCATTAAAATAACAAATCTAAATTTTCCGAAACGCATGAATGGCGATATTTAGTAGGTAAGTTAGGTAAAAAGGATAAAACCTCGATTGCTTTCTTATGTTGATGCCGAATAAATTTAATGAAGAATATCGAAATTTATCCTTTTCAAAACCAGCAAAATCAGAAATTCAACTTTATCGGTAAGTAGGGTAGGGGGAAAGAATAATTTAAAATCAGGAATGGCTAATCAAGGAAGATTTTTTAATACAAGGATGAATGACAGAATATTATTAATAATCAACTTATAATCCAGATTTATCCGATTCTTTAAGGAAATTTTTAAAGGCTTTCCGGAATTTTTCCAGTTTCGGGCGGATGACGAATTGGCAATAGGGTTGGCCCCCGTGCTGTTCATAATAATCCTGATGGTACTTTTCAGCTGGATAGAAATTGGTAAAAGGCTCTATGGAAGTAACGATAGGCTTATTCCAGGATCCGGATGCATCAAGTTTCTTTTTATATGATTCCGCTTTTTCCATTTGGGTATTATTATGGAAGAAAATGGCGGAACGGTATTGCGTCCCTTCATCATTACCCTGCCTGTTTAGCTGAGTAGGATCATGGGTATACCAGAAAACAGCCAATAATTCATCATAAGAGATTTTTGAAGGGTCATATATGATATTGCAGGCTTCAGCATGTCCGGTAGTCCCAGTGCAAACTTCCTCATAAGTTGGGTTAGGCACATGGCCGCCAGCATAACCGGATTGAACTTTTACCACACCATGAAGTTGTTGGAATACAGCTTCGGTGCACCAGAAACAACCTTCTGCAAATGTTGCAGTATCAACGGCTGACATGGAGTGAATTTGCTCATCAGTCATATTACGGTTTTTTATTTTGACAGGTCCTTGGGCGCAGGAAACCAGGTTAATCCCAATGAATCCCATCAATATGATCATTTTAAGCATGGTATTTCAGATTACTATCCTAAAAATACGTAATACAAAGGTAAGCGGTTGTTTGAGAAAATGATTTAACAGTTTATTTAGAAAGGCCAATATATAGAACTGTTTTTGTATTCAAGGTTCCTTACTTACTTTTGCAGCGGAGAGATGGCTGAGCGGTTTAAAGCGGCGGTCTTGAAAACCGTTGAGGCTAATAACCTCCGGGGGTTCGAATCCCTCTCTCTCCGCAACCTTTGAACTTAAACTATTGACTTACAATTATTTAGATTATAAAATCTGGCAATTGTAGTTATAAGTGTAGCAAATTTTAGGCTCCTTCGCGTAAAGTAACTATTGGGTTTCTCCGATCATTATCAGCATATAGAAGGAGATCGTAGCTATCGAAAAGCTGAAATTAGTGGGAGTGATCCAGGATATCCGGAATTTGTTCTTTTTTCCCTTCTTTTAATATAGTCGGCATTATTTAATACTTATTTAATTTCCACTCTGAAGTCCCGGACTATACATTTTCCTCATTGACATAAAAACTTTTGGATTATTGAATAGAATTAAAAACTTAAAGTATCTGATTTATTCTCCATATAATTTTTAAGCATTTCTATTTCTTCACTCACTTTTATATTAACCTCATTTATAACCATTTTCGAATTATGAATTGACAAATTATCAAGCGATCCTGACAATTCTTCCCCTGGATT
>DATLTB010000139.1:0-19193 GCA_035533815.1 Chitinophagaceae bacterium | reverse complement strand
TCTTTGGAAAACTACGGATGCTTAACAAACAGGAACGCAGGGAAAATAATAAAACAGCCAATAAAAACGATCAATCTGTGTTTGAATACTCTGAACCATCCCCCATGACTTCAATGTTCGAAGGCACCTTATTTAAATATGCCGATATTATTTCTTCCTTCCCGAATGGCAGAAGCCGTTTCTTATTTCATCCCCCGCAAATAAGATAACCGACCCGCCGGTCATCTGATGAAAGGACGGAAATTTTCTACTGTCCCCGTTGCCTTTTATCCGCAGTTTCATTTATAAAATGGTATTATTATAATAATAATATATAATTATATTATTATGCATTACAGATTAATTATGTTAATCCCATGGATAGCATTAAGTTTTCCGTGTAAAGGTCAGGTCCTGATCAGGGGCCGGGTTATGGACATGAACTCAGGGGAACCCATTGAATTTGCCATCGTGCAGGATGAGGGAAATGGAAGAACTTCCATTACGGACCAACAGGGTAATTTTGAAATAAGCATTTCCGGACCCCTGGATTCTATCCGGGTGTCCATGGTGGGATACCGGCCCAGGCGACTTGGCGTAGGGAAATCCGGCGGTCCTTACCTGATTAAAATGGAGCATGGCTCCGTGGATCTGAAGTCAGTAACGATCCAGCCCCTGCCCAGTAATGCCTCCTTCAGTACCATCAGTGCCATTGACCTGAACCTCCGTCCGATCAATTCCTCCCAGGACCTGATGCGTTTGGTTCCTGGCCTTTCATTGATGCAACATCAGGGTGGGGGCGTTGCGGACCATATATTTTTCCGGGGATTTGATGCCGATCATGGAACCGATGTGAGTGTATCCGTAGATGGCATGCCGCTTAATCTGGTATCCCAAGCCCATGGCCAGGGATATTCCGACCTTCACTTCCTGATCCCAGAACTGGTTACCAGTCTTGAATACGGAAAAGGCCCTTATTACACGGACCACGGTGATTTCACCACAGCAGGATACCTGGCCTTCCGAACCGCAGATGTCCTGAACAAAAGTGAAGTGAAGCTGGAAGGAGGTGAATTTCATACAGGAAGGATGATGGCGGCGGTCAATCTATTAAGTGATAAGGCAAGGAAAAGAGGGGAGAGCGCCTATATCGCCGGGGAAGCATTCTATACCGATGGGCCTTGCCAATACCCAGAGCATTTCAATCGGACTAACCTCTTTGGAAAATACATCGCCAATATATCCCCCAGAAATCAGCTGAAAGTCACCCTGTCCACTTTCAACAGCCTTTGGCGCTCCTCCGGGGAGATTCCGGTCAGGGCGGTAGAAGAAGGCCTGATCAGCCGATGGGGTTATATTGATAGTGCCCAGGGTGGGAATACGGCCCGGACCACCGCAATACTGCGGCTTACCTCAGGGTTATCCGACAACCTGACCCTGGAGAACCAGTTCTATTATACCCGTTATTCCTTTGATCTGCATTATGACCAGACCTTTTTTGCGCTGGACAGTATTAATGGAGATCAGCTGAGGCAGAAGGAAAAAAGAGACCAGTATGGGTATAATGGCAAGATCACCTATCATGACTATATCAGCAGCAGCAGGGATCTAACCACTGGAATTGGTGCAGGTTGGCAGCTTAATGACATTTATGGAAGCGAGCTAAGCCACACCAGGGACTATAACCAGGTGATCTATTATATCCAGCACGGAAATATCAGGGAATGGACCATGAATGGTTACCTGGACCAGAGTTACTTGGATGGGAAATGGTTGTTTAATGCCGGGGTGCGCATGGATTACCTGAATTTCAATTATATGGACCTGCTCAATCCCCCGAAACCGGTTATTGGGAAGACAATTGTCAGTCCCAAACTGAATGTGGAATATACCTTCAACGACCGGATTCAGTTTTATGCCAGGACAGGAAGGGGGTTCCACTCCAACGATGCAAAGGTCGTTGCGGAAAACAAGGGAATCGATGTTCTGCCGGCGGCATATGGCATGGATCTAGGGACAAACTGGAAGCCAGTACCCCAGTTATTTCTCAATGCCGCCTTATGGTATTTGTATCTGCAGCAGGAATTGGTCTATAACGGAGATAACGGAACTTTCAGCCCGGGTGACCCAACAAGAAGGGAAGGAATTGATTTTTCCGCGAGGTATGAATTCACCCGCTGGCTCTATGCCGATTTTGATATTAATTTCTGCAGGGCCCGGGATGCACTGGCCCCCAAAGGGAACAATTATCTGCCTCTTTCCGTACCATTGTACAGCACCGGAGGACTATATATCCGGTTGCCCAATGGGCTGAACGGGGGTTGGAGCTTCCGGTATATGAAGAATCGTCCGGCCAACAGCAATAATACGCTGGTGGCCCAGGGATATTTCCTCAACGACCTTACCGTCAATTACACAAAACACCAGTTTGAAATCGGGCTGGCCATTCAGAACCTCTTTAATATCCGGTGGAGGGATGCCCAGTATGAAGTGGTATCCAGGCTGAAGAATGAACCCAGGCCGGTGGATGATATCAGCTATACTCCAGGTATGCCTTTTTTCGCCAAGCTGAAATTTGCAAAGTTCTTTTATTAACCCTTCAAAACAGCGGGTACCTGAATTAATCCGGGGATACCTTATTTAATATACCGGATCCAAAATTGGGGACTGGAAAGCATACGCTATTAGGGGCAGTTTATACACCGGTTCTTTTGAATAAAAGACACTGGCTCAAGTGAATCTTTTTCATTAATGATTCATGACTGATCAACTTTCCATCGTATTAGTACCACAAAATGGAATTTAGTCATGGTTTCGAATGTATATCAAATCATTATCCCTTTCTTATTATTGATTTTGATTTGACATTCTATTCCTAAACTTTGTACCTCTATTGTACCTCAAAAAAACATAATACATCAAATAATAAGCAATTAAGGTCTAAAAATAATTTCAGTCCTGGAATTGCCCTTTTGGAAACCTTTACCGGCTTGCCTACTTTTGCCCTAACTCATTAACCTGATTATGGCCAAGGATAAAAAAGGAATTCTCAATCCCGCATCACTCCGCTTTCTGAAAACATACCTGGATAATCCCTCCCCGACGGGCTTTGAAAGTAAGGGTCAGCGGCTTTGGCTGGACTATATCGGCCCCTATATCGATGAGCATGAAGTGGATGCCTATGGGACAGTGGCTGCAATCATCAACCCTGGAGCGCCATTCCGGGTAGTCATCGAAGCGCATGCAGATGAAATTTCCTGGTTTGTGAACTATATCTCACCTGAGGGGCTCATCTATGTAATCCGCAACGGGGGATCTGATCAGCAGATCGCGCCGTCTAAGCGGGTTAATATCCATACAGAGAAGGGAATTGTCCGGGCCGTGTTCGGCTGGCCGGCCATCCATACCCGCATGAGGAGCAATGAAGGCAAGGAACCCCAGCCGAAGGTGGAGAATCTCTTCCTGGACTGCGGGGCCAGGACAAAGAAAGAAGTGGAAAGCTTGGGCATACATATCGGATGCGTGATCACTTTTGAAGAGGGTTTCGGGGAGCTGAATTTCCACTATTATATCGGCCGGGCCCTCGATAACCGGATCGGGGGTTTCATGATTGCTGAAGTGGCCAGGATGCTTCATGAAAAAACAGAAAAACTCCCCTACTCCCTATACATTGTCAATGCCGTTCAGGAAGAAGTGGGACTCCGGGGCGCGGAAATGGTGGCCAGACGGATCCGCCCACAAGCCGCGATCATTACGGATGTCACCCATGATTCAACCACTCCCTTGATTAATAAAAATGTCGAGGGGGAAGTCCGGTGCGGCAAGGGGCCTGTGATCACTTACGGCCCTGCCGTGCATAATATACTTCGCGAACTGGTCATCCGTACTGCACAAAAACAAAAAATTCCTTTTCAGCTGGCTGCAGTGAGCCGGAGTACGGGGACTGACACGGATGCTTTCGCATATGCGAATGACGGTACACCATCTGCGCTGGTTTCCCTTCCCCTCCGGTATATGCATACCACGGTCGAGATGATCAGCCGGGAAGACATAGAAAATACCATCCGGCTATTGTACCATAGTTTGGTGGCCCTTACCCCTAAAATAAACTTTAAATACCTTTGAGGCCTCAACCCCTATCTAGAAGGACTGAAAATCAATACCAATGATCGAAAATCCGATCCGTCACGACTGGTCCCTGGAAGAGATTTCCGGGATTTACCACAGCCCATTACTGGACCTGGTGTTCCGGGCCGCCCAGTTGCACCGCAGATACCAGGATACTGCCGAGGTCCAGGTTTGCACCCTGTTGTCCATCAAGACAGGCGGTTGCCCCGAAGACTGTGCCTATTGTCCTCAGGCCGCCCGTTATCAAACCGGAGTGAAAGCCCAGGCGCTGATGGATACGGAAGATGTCCTGGAATATGCCCGTAAGGCGAAGGATGCCGGCTCCACCCGGTTCTGCCTGGGAGCGGCTTGGCGTGAAGTAAGGGATAACCGGGATTTTGACCGGGTGCTTGAGATGGTCCGTGGAATCAATGCTTTGGGACTTGAAGTTTGCTGCACCCTAGGCATGCTAAGCCAGGAGCAGGCCGTTAAACTCCGGGAAGCCGGACTGCATGCCTATAATCATAACCTGGATACATCAGCGGAATATTATGGGGAGATCATCCATACCCGAAGTTATGCAGATCGTCTCCGCACCCTGGATCATGTCCGCAAAGCCGGAGTGACCGTATGCTGCGGGGGGATAATCGGGCTCGGAGAAACCCATGAAGATCGTATTGCCATGCTGCAGACCCTGGCCAACCTGCCTGAACATCCGGAATCTGTACCTGTCAATGCCCTGGTTCGGATCAAGGGCACCCCTCTGGAGGAAAATCCCCCGGTGAATATCTGGGACATGATCCGCATGATTGCTACGGCCCGAATCCTGATGCCAACGGCCATGGTGAGACTGAGTGCAGGCAGATTGGATTTCAGTATAGCAGAACAGGCGCTCTGTTTCCTGGCCGGAGCCAATTCCATATTCACGGGAGACAAACTGCTGACCACCCCTAATCCATCCTTTGATGAGGACCAGGCCATGTTTGAGCTGCTCGGGCTAAAACCCCGCCTGGCTTTCAAAGAAGCCAGAGAAGCCGAAAATATGCTGTCATAACCGAATAATCATGTCCGGGACCTGGTCGTTGTTTACCTTATTCCAGCGGGCAGCAGAGAAATACCCGGGGCGTACAGCTATCCGTTTTCCTCATGCTGCCTATACCTACCAGGAATTGTACCAGCATGTGGCGGCCGTCTACCAATTGCTGGTGGCCAGCCAGGTGGCGGACCACCGGATCGGTGTATACTGTACCGGAGATATCGGGACCTATTCGGCTGTCCTGGCCATTGCTGCATACGGATCCGCTTATTTTCCCCTGAATCCAGCCTTCCCGGATGAACATAACCTGGGTATCCTGGAAAAATCGGATGTCCGCAGGATACTCTATGAAGGCGATCTTCCCGGTCTGGCCGCTAAATGTAAGGACAAGGTCAGCTTCATCAAAATCAATGAGAAAGACATATTACCCGGGAGTCAGGAACATGGGTTTTTACCTGAAAAGATCAACCAGCAGGAAGCTTATCTGTTGTTTACCTCCGGTTCGACCGGAAGCCCCAAGGGGGTGCCGGTACAGAAAACAGCCGTTCAGGCCTTTTTTGATTTTTACCTGGACCCCGTCCGATATGACTTCCGGCCTCAGGACAGGTTCCTCCAGGTATATGAGCTCAGCTTTGATGTGTCCGTTTTTTCTATTTTCCTCCCCCTGTATACCGGAGCCTGTTGTGTCATCATGCCAGGCGGCGGGATCAGGTGGCTGCAGATCCTCAGATTGCTTCAGGACCTGGAGATCAGTGTGGTGAGTATGGTGCCTTCCGTACTGCAGTTCTGTGAAAAATACCTGGACGAACTCCGTCTGCCCAAACTGCGGTATAGCTTTTTCTCCGGAGATAAATTATATCATCATCTGGCCTGCAAATGGAAATCTTGTGCGGTAAATGGAGTGATCCATAACTTTTATGGACCTACGGAAACTACCATTGTCTGTACCCGCTATATCTGGGAGGAACAAATGGCTGCCCGGGAGTCTCTGCACGGTATCGTGCCCTTGGGAACCCCCTTTCCCGGCATGGAATATGTCTTGCTGGATGACAATGACCAAATCATCCATAAAACAGCTGAGCCCGGTGAACTTTGCTTTGCCGGTATCCAGACCATTCCCGCATACCTGAATGGAGAACATAGCAATCAATTCATAGACATCCATCAGGTTGGGACTGCCAGGACCTATTACCGGACCGGTGATCTGGCCAATATGAATGACCGGGGAATCCTGATCTTCTGCGGCAGGAAGGACCGCCAGGTCAAGATCAACGGATTCCGCGTAGAACTAGGGGAAGTGGATCATTGTCTGAAACAGATAACCGGGAAGTTTGCGGCTTCATTAGCTGTTCCTGATGAAACAGGGATGCCGGTCCTCATCAGCTTCATTGAAGGAACCCGGGATGACCTTGCAGGCTTAATGTCCGACCTGCGCAGGAAACTGCCCGCCTACATGATACCCAGGACAATTGTATATTTAGAAAAAATGCCCCTCTCCCCAAACGGTAAACTGGATATGCAGGCCCTGGACAGGATGGCCAAAACACTCAAAGGATGACCAGTGATCAAATACTGCAGGATGTTCAGGAGGTTTTCCGGGAGACTTTCGGGGATCCTGGCCTCACCATTGTCCGAAGTACCAAGGCTGATGATATAGATCTCTGGGATTCCATGACCCATCTGGAACTGATCGCAGCCATAGAAAAAAAATTCAACCTGAAATTTACCTTTGAACAATTCATGCGGTTTAATAATGTGGGGGACATGGTCAGCCTGATCGATCAGATCAAACAATCCAATTTACCCTGATGCCGCTTGTCTCGCTTCAATACCTGGGATTCCTGCTGGCGATAGTTATCCTTTATTATTTACTTCCGCGTTACCAGCGATTATTGTTAACTGCAGCCTCCCTGGTTTTCCTTGGATTGGGCAACCTGGCTTCCGGGATCGCGATCATAGTATTGAGCCTGTTCAACTTCCAGACCGGCCTCAGTCTTTTCAGCGCCGGCCGGGAGAAGCGGAAAACCAGGATTTTCATCATTGCCGTTCTGGTGAATTGCCTGGTTATCCTGCTGTTCAAATATTTTGAAAGCACACCACTGGGTTTTTATGTAAAGATATCTTCCATCAATTACCGGTTAAACCACCTCGTATTCCTCCTTGGAATTTCTTTTTATTCCCTGCAGAATATCGCTTACCTCACCGATGTGTACCAGCGAAGAATGAACCCGGTGACCAGTCTCCCTGATTTTATTTTATACAATGCCTTCTTTCCGAAGGTCTTTGCCGGTCCAATCGTACTTCCGGGGGAATTTTTCAACCGGGGAACCCAGGCCATCCGGTTCAATTCCTCAAACATCGCAGAAGGAACCCAGCGCATCCTGCTGGGGCTGGTAAAGAAAGTGGTCATTGCAGATCGACTGGCTCCGACAGCCCATTCCATATTCGACTTTAATGAATCCCACCCCGGCGCGACAAGCCTAGCCGCCGCTTATGTATTCACGGTTCAGCTTTATTTTGACTTTTCCGGGTACACCGATATGGCGATTGGCGCCTGCATGCTTTTCGGCATTCCCATCAAGGAAAATTTTAATCTGCCTTTTCTGGCCAGGTCTGTATCAGAGTTTTGGAGAAGATGGCATATCAGCCTGATCGACTGGCTGACGAAATACCTGTATTATCCCGTAGTCTTCCGGCTCAGGAATTGGAAGAAATGGGCTGCTGCCACGGGCATCTGCATCACGTTTATCATATCCGGCGTCTGGCACGGCATCGGATGGACCTTTCTTTGCTGGTCAATTTGCCACATGGTTTTCCTGCTGGTGGAACTGTTCACCAAAATGCCCAGATTAAGGCTGGCCAAAAAATTCAGTTCATTTCCCTACCGGGCAGCATCGATCCTGATTACCTTTAATCTGGTCAGCCTGAGCAATATCTTTTTCCGGGCCACCCGGATCGGGGATGCCTTGCGCTTGTTCCGCCAAATCTTTTCCGGTCCTTTCCTTCCGGTAAAATTCCTGGCAGATTTCATGGCACCCCTGGCTATCGGAGGCAACCGGGAAGAACTGTTCAATTATGCGGTGACCATTACCCTTACCGCTGCAATACTATTTTCAGAAGGGTTTCTGTACAGGTATATCCGGGGAGAAAGGGTTAAATTTGGATTTATCCTGATCAGCCTGCTGCTGATCCTGTATTTTGGGGTCCTGGGGCACGCGGAGAAATTCATTTATACTCAATTCTGATATGCAGCTGCTTCGGAAATTCATATTGATCCTGATCGTGCTGTGGATGATCCTTTTGCTTTCCGGGAAGTTTTTCCGGTTTGCCCTGCAGCATAATCCCAACCTGAAGACCGATTATATTACTTCAACATCTATGAAACCGGACATCCTTTTCCTGGGACCCTGTGAAGCCGCCTGGGTGATGGATCCGGCCAAAATTGATCCCATCACCGGCCTGGTTTCTTACAATCTGGCCGAGACGCATTCAGATTTTGCCGATAACTACCTGCATCTTTACCTGTATCTCAAGCACAATCCTCCCCCCCATTACCTGTTTTTATATATCACCGGCGAATCCGTGGACAGCAGGTATAATGTCTTTAATACCTACCAGTTCACCAACTTCCTTTCCGACAGCACGGTGGCATCGGTAGTCAGGGAAAATGACCCGGCTTATTACAGGTGGGCGAAATTCCCCTTCATGCAATACGGATATTATAATTCCAAAACCGTTTTCCAGGCCCTGGAAGGTTTCACTGATTTTTTACTTGACCACCGGGTTCCCTATAAGGGTTTAAATGGATTTATACAACCGGATATCCCCAAATGGAGGGATCATGTGACCGATTTTATGCGGTTGTATCCCAGGGGGACTCGCTTTAAATGGGATCCAAGAAGGAAAAAGTACCTGGTGAAAATCATCCGGCTCGCATTAAAAAATCATATTAATATTTATCTTTATGAATCACCGGTCTGGAATCCTTCCAAGACCTATATCCTGAACAGGAAGGAAGTCATGGCCCAGATCAGACAATTAGGTGCGAAGTATGGCATACCATACCTTGTCTTTGATACCCTGGCCATGAGCAATGACCGGAATAATTTTGTTACCAATCTCTACACCAGCCATGCCGGCGGTATCATTTTCGATTCGGTTTTTGCAGAATATTTCAACAGATATATCAAAAACAGTCCTTATCCCGGTATGCTTTAAGCCTCTTCATTTCCGGTCATCGTCCAGGCCACCACATATTCTGAACTGATGGAATAACCCACCTGCAAGATCTTTTCCATATTTCCCTTACTGAAGCAGCATTGTATGTTTCCTTCCTGTTGCAGGACAAAAGGTTGCAGATTCATATTTACCTGAAAATCCACTTCACCCCGGCCATACCATTTGAAAACGGCTTCCTTGGCACACCAGCAAACCGTAAGCAGCTGTACCGGATTATCCATACCGATAAATGTCCTTTCGGATGGGTTCAGGAATTTATGGGCTACCCTTCCGACTTTCGGAGTTATTTTTTCAATATCTATCCCCACCATCCCTTCCCTCCCTGCCATGGCGGCTGCATATTCCCCCGAATGGGAAAGTGAGAGATAAAAATCGCCCTGGGGCAAAAATGGTTTTCCCCCCGGCCCTGTCCTGATATCCGAAAGGGGAAAGTCATGGAACAATTCAGGCAGCAGGAACCGGGCGGAGAGATGCTGGAGCCGTTTATACGGATGATTGATCGACAAACCATTATGCACCCGATCCCGGAAAAAACTTTCCGGTTCGGCTATCCGCCATATCCCTAATTTTGTACCCCCACTGACTTGTATTATCCGGACTAAAGGCATACTTTGGAAAATCAAAAGTAAACAGTTAAATTTTATGATCCTGTCTGATAAAAAAATCCTGGAAGAGATCGCCAATGGCAAAATCGTCATTGATCCGTTCCATTTGGAATTCCTGGGTAGCAATTCCTATGATGTCCATTTGGGCAGGTACCTGGCTGTTTATGAAAGCAGGGAACTGGATGCACGCAAACATAATACCATCCGGGAAATCATCATTCCCGAAACGGGGATCGTCCTTCATCCGGGGACTTTATACCTGGGTGTGACTGAAGAATACACCGAAACACATGCTCATGTGCCTTTCCTCGAAGGTAAATCCTCTACCGGCAGGCTGGGAATTGATATTCATGCTACCGCAGGCAAGGGGGATGTGGGCTTCTGCAATAGCTGGACTCTGGAAATCTCGGTAGTTCATCCCGTCAGGATCTACGCCGGTATGCCCATCGGGCAACTAATCTATTTCCCGGTATTCGGAGAAATCGGCAGCTCCTACGGCAGTAAGCCGAGTGCAAAATATAATATCCGCACCGACCGTCCCGTGGAGAGCATGATGTGGAAGAATAATTTCTGAGCTGACTTTTACTAAATTAGCCCCTGATAGGTTTCCCTATCTCTACGGTACCCGCCTTCCGCCCCAGGCAAGAGCTATTCAGATTATGCTTATTTTTGTCTTTCATGGACAACTTCAGGGATGAACTGGAAATAATACAGGAAATTTCTGTGGGATTCGGGATAGCCTGCTGGGCTTATTCCCTGTCCGAAAAGCAATTTCTGTATATCAGTCCCGCCCTGAAGAAACTTTATGGTGTCCCCATGGACGAGGAGATTGAGGATCCGGAGCATTGGTTAAGGTTTATCCACCCTGAGGATCTGCACCATGTCAGGGATCAATTAAAGGGATTGAAGCGCAAAAGGGAAGTCACCCTGCAATACCGGATCATGAAGGATGTGGGTACCAGGATGGTGGAAGAACGGAGAAGGCTGGTACCTGGACCCGGAAATATTTCTCAGCGGATGGAAGGGCTGCTGACAGATATCACTTACCGTAAAAAAACGGAAACCGAACTCAAAAAAGCCTTATCCGGTTATCGGTTATTGTTTGATAATAACCCCAATCCCATGTGGGTATATGACCTGGAAAGTCTCCGTTTCCTGGCCGTAAATAATGCTGCCATTTACATATATGGTTATACCAGAAAGGAATTTTTATCCCTTACGCTGAAAGATATCCGTACTCCAGATCAGCACCTCCGGTTGGATCGCCGAATTTCGGATATACGGGATATGGCCCAATGGGCATCTTCCCAGCATTGGAAGCATATCCGGAAAGACGGCACGCTGATCGATGTAGATATTCATTCGCACGAGATCCAATTCCAGGGGAGATCTGCAAGGCTTGTCCAGATCATTGATATCACTGACAAAGTGAAAGCCGAAAATGAACTCAATATTTACCAGCAGAACCTACAGGCCCTGATTGATAATACCAGCGACCTTATCTGGTCCCTGGATTTTGGTTTTAAACTGGTCACTTTCAACCAGGCTTATAGCAATTGGTTGTTCCAGGTATTTGGAGTTCTCCCGATGAAAGGACAAAGCATCCTGGTCCCTGAAGCAGACCCGGAACTGGTCAGCCGATGGAAAAATTTCTATGAAAAAGCCATGGCCGGGAACGCATACCGGGTAGAGGAATCATTTCTTCATCAGGGATCCACCGAATTTATGGAGATCTACTTCAATCCTATCCGGGAAAACACCGGAAAGGTGATTGGCATTGGTTGTTTTGCCCGGGATATCACCGCCATTCGGGAAGCCATCGGTAAAATCAAGCAGAATATTGAAGAGTTGGACTCCATTTTTGAGAGTATCACGGATGGGTTCGTAGCCGTCAGCAAGGATTGGATTTTTGCCCGGATGAACAAGGAATGTGAAAAATTACTCCATCGCAAACGGGAGGACTTGATCGGCAAATGTATCTGGGATGTTTTCCCCGACGAGGACCGGTACCAGTTCCGTGCTGTATTCGAACGTGCGGCCAATAAAAGGGAAACTGTGCATTTTGAAGAGTTCTTTGCGCCGTTCAACCAATGGTTCTCAGGATCCGTCTACCCTTCCACAGAAGGAATTTCCATTTACTTCCGCGACATCACCGGTAGCAAGATTGCCCGTCAGCAGATCCTGGACCAGAATGATCAGCTTCGGGAGATAGCTTGGATCAGTTCCCATGGAATCCGTAAGCCGGTAGCCAATATCCTGGGACTGATCGATTTGTTCCAAGATGATGAAAGGGACAAAAAGAACGGGGAAATCATCAATATGCTCCGGTTATCCGCTAAAGAGCTGGACCAGGTAGTTCACCGGATCGTGGATAAATCCAGGGTTGTCGAAAAATCCGGGGATAACCCGAAAAAATAATTGCGCTGGTCGACTGTTCAAAAAACAATCCATTCTATGGAAACGATTATTTCTCTGCTACATCGTCCGTGGCCCTGGTATGTGGCCGGTCCCCTGATCGGGCTTACTGTGCCGGCGCTGCTGATTGCCGGAAACAAGCCACTGGGCATATCTTCCTCATTGAAGGATATCTGTGCGGCTTGTATGCCTGCAGGGCTGGATAGCCTTACTTATGACTGGAAATCCAACCGCTGGAACCTGCTCTTTGTCCTTGGTATACTGATCGGAGGATTCCTGGCTGGCCATTTGCTGGCAAACCCGGATCCGGTAGCCATTTCAGCCCGTACCATCAGGGACCTCGGCAGGCTGAATGTCCCCCTACAAAAAGGGATGTTGCCATCGGCGCTTTTCAGCTGGAAACAACTGCTTACCCTGCGTGGCCTTATTCTGATGGTAGTGGGAGGCTTCCTGGTGGGCTTCGGCACCCGGTATGCCGGGGGATGCACCTCCGGTCATGGCATCAGGGGACTTTCCTTCCTACAATGGCCTTCCCTGGTGGCGGTGATCTTTTTTTTTGCGGGAGGGATCTGCTGTACTTACCTGATCCTGCCCTGGGTTTTAAAACTATAAAGTAAATTACCTTGCATCAAGAATGCAGGGCGTTACTCGAGCATGATAACACAGCATTTAAACCTGGATTCAATACCCCCAATGCATCGACCATCCGGCTCTTATGCGTTGATTTACGGCTGCGCCAAATTAAGAGTGCTTGTTAAACCGTTTCTTTATCGTAAATCTTATACTTTTACGTCCGCAGAAGATTTCGTACGGCAACCATGTAGCAAGTCAAAGAACTCCTATTACAAAAATACAAAGAAAATGGAAGTGGTTCTCCTTCCCGTGGCAAGACCACAGGGTTTCCAAACCAGCAATTTATGAAAAACTGGAAATATCTCCTGATGGGAATTGGCTTCGGCATAGTGCTGACCAAGAGTGAGGCTATTTCCTGGTACCGCATTCAGGAAATGTTCCGCTTCCAGGGTTTTCAGATGTTCGGCATTTTTCTTACAGCCATACCCACCGGCATCCTTTCCGTGCTGCTGATCCGCAAAATGCATCTGAAGACCATCACTGGGGAAGCCATTATCCTGAAGGGGAATAAATTCAACTGGGGGATCCCCATCGGAGGTTTTATCTTTGGCCTGGGATGGGCCCTGACCGGCGCCTGTCCGGGTCCTATTTTTGCCCTGATCGGTACCGGATCTACTGTGGTCCTGGTCACGCTGATTAGCGCATTGGCCGGAACATGGTTTTACAGCTATCTCAGGCCGAGCTTACCCCTTTAACAAATATTGACTGGATCCTTTGGGGAACGGGACCCAGAACTGATACCTTTTTAGGTATAAAATTTTTGCTAACCCAGGTTAATGCTATTTTAAGATATCTAAGCATTAGTGGGAAAAGGAGGGAAATATTTTATGGAACCCTTTGACAATCCAGGGTAGAATAGAAGGAAAAACAAATCATTCTTGATTCAACTGCTTACGTTTAATTACTAGAAATTGATTAAATTTTTTGTACACTTTAGGCATTACCATGCTGATATTATATTTCTGAAATTCAGATAGATTTCTGGCTAACCAATACATAAAGAGATCGCACTTCTGGGCTTTATTGATTGCTGCATTTTTAGCAAAAATAGTCATTCTCCCCTTTTCAAAAGTACGCTCTAAATCCAGGATAGCGTCCTGCTTCTTCCCAGACTTCCAATTGAGATAACCAATAATAAAATTAATCTCAACGTTTTTTGGATCCATCATTGATAGTTTATTGAAGATACCAAATGCATCATTTGTTTTATTCTGAAACAATGCAATTTCACCCAGACGTATATTTGGATTTAATGCTTCTTTGTTTAAGATGTTAGCTCGTTTGAAAAACCACTTCGATTTCTCCGGATGAAAGTAATTTGCATTCTCCCAACAAAAATACAGATTACCTAACTGATAATTTGCCCGTTCACTTTTCGGATTAAGTTCATTTAATTTATCCCAAGTTTCATGCGCTTTATCAAAATTACCCACCTTCATATACATATTCCCAATGTAATACAGTGCATCTTCATGATCTGGGTTTAATCTGAGGGCTTCCTGATAGGAAATAATTGATGAGTCTGCTTTACCCTGCAATCGGTATTTGGTGGCCCGATTGTAATAAGTCCAGAATGTTTGTATAGAATCGGATTTTACTACTACAGCTAATGAGCTATTACGACCTGGGTGACCAAAATATTTAACTATTGATATGCCTATAAATGCAATGAGCAGGATTATTGTTATAAAAATAAATTCTTTACGTATCATAAGGTCTCATCTGCTGTGAAGCTTATCCATGTTTTTAATTTTTTCTTCTCCTTCTGTTATTTCAATGCGTTCATTTACCGGAATATTATGGAATTGTTGATTAAATCCGCTCGGCCATTGAATATTAAGCGTATCTACTCTCTTAAATTTGGCTAAACCAAAATGTTGAATCAGACTATTTTGGGATAAGTATGAACTCTGATCATTTACTTCCTGAATTTGAGATACGTTACCACTTATTATTTTTATTTTAGCTCCAATTGCCGACCGGTTACTCTTCGTACCCACAAGTTTTACTTCTAACCAGTTATTTTTATTCCCCCCGTCATTTCTCAAAAGTTCCCCCTCACCACCATTATTTACTATAAATATGTCAACATCCCCGTCATTATCATAATCACCAAAAGCGGCTCCTCTGCCTACATTTTTAAAGGAAAGAGCTTCACCACTTACTGATGTTACATCGGCAAATCCTTTTTTGGGTCCTTCATTCCAAAAAAGGAAGTTTTTCATTGGAACCAACTGTTTAGAGTTATCTGCTTTTTGGTTAGTGCTACCGTTAACCACAAATAGATCAAGGCGGGTATCATTGTCATAATCAAAAAATGAAGTCCCCCATCCCACATCATCTAATGAAATTTGCCCAAGACCATACTTATCTGCCTCATCTTCAAATTGAAGTGGCATCCTGCCACCTGCCATTTTACCCATCGTATTAAGTTTATTAATATAGAAACCGTTTTCTTCGGCAAGCCAATGTGTTACAAACAAATCCATTTCTCCTTCATTGTCCCAATCTCCGACGGCAAGGCCCATGGAACTACGGTAATCAGATACGTGGGCAAGGTTACTCACATTAACAAAGGTTCCATTGCCCTTATTGAGATACAGGCAATTAGAACCGACATCATTAGCTACATACAAATCAGGCCAACCATCATTATTAAAATCACACCAGGAGGCGGATAGGCTCTTTCCTGAAGGATCAGCTACTCCTGCAGGAATGGCTACTTCTGTGAAAGTTCCATTTCTGTTATTGTGATATAATAAGTTACGTTGGGGAGGAAAAGACAAAGGATTAATATCAGGGGGCTCTTCATTATTTTCTCTTGAATATACAGAATGCTTATTCGATTTACCGTACTTCACATAACCACAAACATACAAATCCAAATAGCCGTCTCTGTCATAATCACCCCAACTGGCACCTGTCCAAAAGCCTTCCTTTCCCCCAAGTCCGGCTTTTTTAGTTTCATCTGTAAAAGTACCGTTTCCATTATTATGATAAAATACATTCTTACCATACGCGGTAATAAAAATATCTGGATAACCATCATTATCCATATCCCCGACAGCAACTCCCATTCCCCATCCTTTAAAATTTATACCAGCCTTTTTAGTGACATCTGTAAATGTTCCGTTCCCATTATTATGATATAGTTCACAATGAGCCGGAGATTTGTTAACCTGGCTAGGAGTCATTGTCAAAGGACCAGCTTCATTCACCACAAATAAATCTTCATAGCCATCCTGATCATAATCAATCCATGCCGCACCCGATCCCATATCCTCAGGCAATTGTGTGGTCCGCTGACCAGAAAAGTGTTTGAAATGGATACCAGCAATCTTCGTAACGTCCGTAAAGACAACATCAGGATGATTCTTCGGGACGGGCCTCAATAGTACTGCCGTAACACCTTTTACAAGTTCTCCAGGAACATAAAATTTTCGCTTCCCGTTCCTGAAAAAAAAAAGAACTATTCCCCCTAAAAATATAGTTGCTATCAGACTTGTTAAATAGACCGATTGTTTTCTGCCGGAAATGGACATAAGAGTTACAGATGGTTGGAATATGACCTTTTCACAATTATTATCTTATCATCACTGGATAAAACAGTAACCGGGGCAGTGTTATCTGTTTTGCCCTGATTAAAAAAACGATTAAACACAAACTGATTGAATTTTCGGTAGCACAATTCAGCATTAACAAACAGGGTATCTTTAGTATGAGGATGACCTTGTAACCAAGGTTTATAAATGAAATTATATTTTACCAGATCACTGAATCCTGGATAAAGTGCACGGCTGAATTTTACACCGACAAGTTCCCACAAATTATGTCTGTCTATTATACTCCCGTACTGATCAACTGGCTCGACACGATAGATATAGGATCCCGGTGGAATGAAGTGATGCTTATCCAGAACGCCGGAAGAAAAAACTAAATGACCATGTTTGTCCTTTACGGTTAATCTAATCCATGCCTCTATCAAATCTAAAGGACCGGTTGGAAAATTATGTCCAGGTTTATTGTTTGTGACGGTCACACCTATTCCAACTCCTTGTCCAGCGTTAATATGTTTAGGTGTTTCCAATTGTATAGGAATAGCCGGGCCATTATGCCATTTATTTTTAATTTCCGGAATCTGTATGTCTCCCTTTAACCATTTTATCACCAATTGTACTTGTTTCTTACCACCTGGAAGTTTTAATAAGGTCGGCATAAACTGATTTCCGCCAAGGAATCTATGGCTCCGATGCTTATGATCATTAGGCGTTCTGTTATAATCCAACAAATCTCCATTAGCCGGATCAAAGGTAGAAACCAGCGGCATATGACATTCGCGGCACTCAATAGTCTTCAATGGCTGCCCGGGATGATTCCAGTGACTTGTTCTCCAATTGTCATATTGATTCTGCAACTGCACCCATCCTACTCCATTGACTTGTTTATCAATAAATTGTTTATGACATGAACCACAGAACTCCGGAGTCCTTAAAAGTGTTCTGTTAAATGTCGAAATATGGTAGCTGGGATAAGAACGTATTAAAAAATCACTTAAAAATTTGGCTGCTTTTCCCTTTTCCATTTCAAACATATAAGGGACTGGCTTGGTAATCTGATACTGAGCATTCCCTCTAACATCAACTTTTGTAATAGAGTGGCAACTTACACAGGATATTCCTTCGTCCAGTCCTATTGGATTTGTGAGTTTTTTGTCATCAAGATTCTTCGATCCGGATAATAGGGAAATCGGATCGTGGCAACCTCCGCAATATCGTGTTGATGCAGGACCTTTTTCAACGGCCATTGCGTGCTGCACTACGCGAAAAGCAGGATCCATGGCAGCATAGCGATGGGCATCGGACTCCCATTCTATACCTATATTGGTATGACAACCACTGCTCATACAGGATTTAGAATTACCCAATAGCCGGGCATCGATAGCTTCTCCATTAATTGTGGTGGCAAGGCTGGGCTGAAATGGCTTATTCTTCCCATATATAAATTGATAATCTGCTGGAAATTTATTATGATAATGAATCGGACTATAAGTATAAATAAAAAGAGCCGTGATGGCAATTAGTGAACCACAGATAAATAGAATCCGGGTACCAAATGTTTTTTCTGCTTTTATGAGTAAATTTTCATTTTTCTCTTTAATAGCTTTAAAATCGCGGATAATTATCAATCCAATATGGGGTACCACTGATAACATAAAGGCAAATGTTGAAGCAATATGAATCTTATCCCAGATATTATTTATCCGAGTTAAGAATATGGCTTCGTAACATAATAGTAGTCCGCTTATAATCGCTCCAACTGCAGTGACCATCGAGAGATAACCTGTCAGTTTATATTGAGTCAGTTTTTTATTGCGGGCGGAGAACCAATGCCGAATTTGATAAATGATATAGGGTATCACTACAACCAGTCCCACGGCTGTATGTATTACCACAAGAGCCTGGGTGGTTAAACTGAAAGAGACCAGATATATTACTAATCCGGAAATAAGTTCGAAAAACAAAATACCAATTACCCAAATGCTTAACTGACTATGCCATTTTTCTTTATTCGACTCCATAAAGTAACCGTTTTTTATTATGATTTTAAGACACAAGACTTTATTATCTTTAAATTAAAAAAAGGAAAATTTAATCCTTAATTTAAATAAAGGATGGTTTTGTACTTTATGTTTTATTATACATTAAATTAAATTTGATGCACCGGTTATAACAGTTGTTCCTAATAATTAGCCTCATATAAATCATTAATCAACTCATTAATAACGGATGTTTCGCAGTTAGAAATGAACCATTTGGACCGCGGACGCATTTTGTCTGATGAAAAAATGGTGCAGCACCTTTCCACTAAATTTTTTTATCTCGGGAATTGCAATCACCAATTGGATAAATGTATCCCACTGAACCCTAAAGACTGTCAATACTTCATTATTTATCCCAGTAAGAAGGGCCCATATTCTCTCCAATAAAGTTTTTTTGGATAAGAAATCTTTGCATGCGTTAAACATCATACTTATCGTTTCATAAACTTCAAATCTCTTTCCAGGTGCCAATACCATATAATGCATGAAAGCTAATGATATGGTGGCCCCTTGGACATTAAAATCATTTGAATGGCGTTTGTCCACCATCAGATGCTGCTTTGCGTCATGAATGAAAACC
>DATLTB010000138.1:0-36946 GCA_035533815.1 Chitinophagaceae bacterium | reverse complement strand
GACTGTTTTAAGGGTTGATTATGACAAATTGCTATATTAAATTTACTGCATGAAGGCAATATCCATTCTAGTTCCGGAATCTGCGGTCATGCAGGTCATTGCTGATCCCAGGTATCTGTTCATTTCGGCAAACCAATTTCTAGCCCTTACCGGCAGCCCGCCGTTTTTTGAGTTTCAACCGGTCGGATTAAAAAGGAAGTGCAACTGAACTGGGGAGTGTTTTTCGTGCACCCGGATAAACCACTGAAGGAAATCAATAAGACGGATCTGGTCATTATCCCTGCACTCTCCGGAGACATGAAGGAAGCGGTGTCGAAAAACAGGGCCCTCATACCCTGGATACTGGACCAATACCGGAAAGGGGCCGAGGTTGCCTCCCTTTGTGTAGGTGCATTCCTGCTGGCAGCCACCGGATTGCTGGAAGGGAAGAAATGCTCTACCCGCTGGAAATTTGCCCACGATTTCAGGGAAATGTAACCCGATGTGGAGATAGTGGAAGGTAGCATTGTCAGGGAGGAAACAGCATATATTCCAACCGAAACGCGAATTCCTATTGGAACCCGCTTTTATATCTCCTGGAAAAAACCCTGATCGGGGGACGGCATTACTGGCATCAACAAATTTTGCCATCGATATTGACCGAAACAGCCAGGCGGCATTTGCCATGTTCGAGGGACAAAAACATCATGAGGACGCCTTAATAAGGAAGGCGCAGGAATACATAGGGGAAAGGTCCAGGATAAGATAAAACTGGAGGAGCTGGCTAGCCTGGTTTGGGTAGGCAGAAGGAGCTTTGAACGGAGGTTCAAGAAAGCCATCAACAATACAGTCACAGCATACACCCAAAAGGTAAAAGTGGAAGCAGCCAAAAGAAGTTTTGAGTCCAGCAGCAAGAATATTTCAGAAGGATTTATGTCGTGGGGTATACAGACTCAAAAGTTTTCAGGGTAGTCTTTAAAAGGATTACCGGGCTCACTCCGGTCGAATACAGAAATAAGGATAAGAAACAAACACTGTTTTCATGATGGCCGTCCTCATGAGGTTAGCCAGGGGAACGCAATTCATCATAGGAGGCTTTACTGGTAACTTGGATCAAGCCATATTATTTACCAGACATTTACCTCCCTTTCCAGCAGGATGCCGAATTTGTCTTCCACACTCCGGCTGATGCGCCGGGAAAGTTCAAGGATCTCTTTGCCCCCTGCCTTTCCGTAATTGACCAGGACAAGGGCCTGGAGGGGATGTACTCCGGCATCCCCTTCCCGGTAACCTTTCCACCCACATTGCTCGATCAGCCATCCGGCAGCCAGTTTAGCAACTCCATGATGAGCAGGATAGGCCACCAGTCCCGGAAATAAAGCCTGCAGTTCTTTCAGTGCGGTTAAAGATACCCCGGGATTCTTGAAAAAACTTCCGGCATTGCCTATCAAAGCCGGATCCGGAAGTTTGGAAGACCTGATCTTAATAACCGCCTGACTGACTGCTTTTGGGGTAATTTCCAAGACGCCCATGGCCTCCAGCTCGCTGGCCAGTGTGCCATAGGAAATATTCACCTTGGGTATCCTGTTGAGTCTTAAGGTCACAGATAAAATGATGAATCTGCCGCGGTCTTTATGCTTAAATATGCTGTCCCGGTAACCAAAATCGCAATCTTTTAAGGTAAACCGCTTGACCTGGCCGTCCTGTAAATCCATGGCTTCCAGCTCTTCAAACACATCTTTGATCTCTACCCCGTAGGCCCCGATGTTTTGCATGGGAGCTGCACCTACGCTGCCCGGGATCAGGGATAGGTTCTCCAAACCGGCCAGACCCTGACCAAGGCTAAATAGGACCAGGTCATGCCAGCTTTCCCCGGCACCCGCCTTTATCCACACGTATAAAGCGTCTTCCCGGATTTTATGGATGCCCTTTATATCATTTTTAAGGACAAGTCCGTTAATATCTTCAGTCAGCAGGAGGTTGCTGCCCCCTCCCAGGATGAATTTTTCATTGCGGAGATAAGGAGGTGTACTAGTCAGCTCCCTGATTTCCAGGTCCGATGTTACCCGGATAAAGTACCGGGCAATGGAATTAACTCCGAAGGTATTGAGTTTTCGGAGGGGATATTGTGCTAGAATCTGCATGGGGGGACAAATATGTACCTACAAAACCGGGTACTTTTTTAACGACTTAACGAAATTAGGTATAAAATCATGGAGAGAACGGCCATCATACTGGGAGCTTCCGGACTCACCGGCGGACTTTTGCTCGAAAAAATGCTGGCAGAGGATTATTTTTCCCGCATCAGGATACTGGTCCGCAATGATTTTCCGGGGACCAGCGACCGGCTGGATATCCACCGGGTGGATTTCAACCTTCCGGAGACCTGGGTGCCCCTCATCAGGGGAGATGTCCTTTTTTCCTGCATAGGTACGACAAACAGGCAGGTAAAAGGGGACAGGCTTAAATACCGGAAAATAGATTATGATCTTCCCCTGACTGCTGCCAGGGAGGCTTCCGCCCACGGAGTCAAAAAACTCCTGCTTATTTCGTCTGCAGGGGCTGACCGGAATTCTGGTAATTTCTATCTCCGGCTTAAAGGGGAACTGGAATGGGCCCTTCAGCAACTGCCCTTTGAAAGTATTCATATCCTGCGGCCTTCATTCCTACTGGGAAAAAGAGCTGCGTCCAGGCCTACAGAAGTTTTAATGCAAAAGCTCACTCCAGTAATCCGTCCGTTGCTGACCGGCCGCTGGAAGAAATACCGGCCGATCGAATCTGAAACAGTGGCCCAGACCATGGTTAAATTGGCCAAGTCCCCCAGAACCGGTAAATTCGTCTATGATTCCGATGAGATTGGCAACCTGCCTTGTCCCATGGAAGAAAAACCGGCAAAATCAATCCTATGAAAAAATACCTGGCCTGCCTCCTGGTGGGTGCATTAGCATTTACAGGTTGTAAAAAGCTTAAGAACTTATTGAATTTCAATATTTCTTACCCCGATACTTTTTCTGTTCCATCCGATCCGCTGGCAGGCATTCCCCTTACTTTCCAGACTGGGAATATGGCAACTAATTCCAGTACCGAATTTCAGACCTATAACACGGCATCAAGCCTGGTGAAACATGTCTACCTGACCCAGCTTTCCCTGTCCATCCTGTCCCCTCAGGGCCAAAATTTCAGTTTCCTCCGGTCAACCAAAATTTTTCTTTATTCCCCTGGGCTGGGTTCCACCGAAGTGGCTTACCTGGATTCCATTCCTTCCAATGTCGGAAATCAGCTGTTGCTAAAAATGACCGGGACCGATATTCAGAATTATATCAAACTGGATTCTTTTGCCTTGCAGACCACGGTCGTCACCAGCCAGACCACTTCCCAGGACATTACCCTAAGTTGTAATTCCCAATTCCAGGTTATAGCCAGCCCATTCTAGGGTTCATACCACATCCACATCAGGAATCAGGAACACCCGGCTAAATTTTTTTTCTTCATGCAGGGACTGGAATGCCTCCTTCAGTTGCTTTTTGATCAGGATGATCTGAGCCGACTGTAAGGGAAGCCGGAATAACAATTCAAATATATAATAGTTCCGTATCCGGGAAATATAAGGAGCAGCAGGTCCGAGTGCGGAATCCCGGATAGCAGGGGGAAGCAGGGAAAAAAGCCTGCGGGAAGCCTCCTCAGCCAGTTGCTGGTTCTTATGTTTCAGGGTAATGCGTACCAGCCGGAAAAAGGGCGGAAACCGGAATTGCCTGCGATGCTCGATTTCAGCCTCATACATCGCCCGGTAATCATGGTGCAGCACAAATTCAAGAATCGGATGTTTGGGGTTAAGGGTCTGGATGATCACTTTCCCCCGGTTTTCCTTCCTGCCTGCCCTTCCGCTGACCTGTTCCATGATCTGGAATGCCCTTTCTCCGGATCTGAAGTCAGGGAAATTCAGCAGGCTATCCGCATTCAGGATCCCTACAAGGGCGACATGATCAAAATCTAGCCCCTTCACCACCATCTGGGTTCCTACCAGGATATCCACCCGACGCTGTTCAAAGGAATGGATCAGTTTTTGGTGCCCATGCTTTGACCGGATGGAATCCACATCCATCCTGGCCACCCTGGCCGAGGGAAATAGGCTGATGATATCATCTTCTACTTTTTCTGTTCCGAATCCTTTGAGGACCAGGGTAGGGCTTCCGCATGCCCCGCATATCCTGCCCAGCGGATACTGCCGCCCGCAATAATGGCATTGCAGCTTTTCCCGGAGCTTATGGTAGGTCAGCGATACTTCACAATGAGCACAATGATTGATCCATCCACAGGTGGTGCAGACCTGACAGGGGGCAAATCCCCTGCGATTCTGAAACAGGATCACCTGTTTGTCCTGTGCGAGCACCCGGGTGATCTCTGCCTGCAGTTCGGGGGTAATAAAAGTTTGTGATGAGCTGGACCTTGCACTGTGCAGGGCATTGACCAGGACCATTTCAGGCAATAGGGATCCGCCGAATCTTTCCTTCAGTTCGGCAAGTCCATATTTACCACTGAGGGCATGGTGATAGGATTCCAGGGAAGGGGTTGCGGATCCGAGTAATACCCGGGCGCCTAAAACACCGGCATAATATATGGCGGCATCCCGGGCATGATATCTGGGTGCAGGCTCCTGTTGCTTGAATGAACTGTCGTGTTCTTCGTCCAGGATGATCAGGCCCAGCTCCCCGAAAGGCAGCAACAAGGCAGAACGGGCACCCAGGATAACCCGGATTTCCCCGGATTTCACTTTTTGCCAGAGTTCCACCCGTTCATTATCACTGAATCTGGAATGATAGACCCCCACCTTTTCCCCGAAATGCCGCTGCAGGCGTCGGATGATCTGGGCAGTTAGGGCAATTTCCGGTAAGAGGTACAGGACTTGCTTACCCTGCTGGAGGTAATCCGCTATGAGGCGGATATAGACCAGGGTCTTCCCACTGGAAGTCACGCCTTGGAGCAAGACTACCGGCTTTTCCGTGAAAAGGCTGCAGATCCGGTCATAACATCGGCCCTGGTCCTCGCTGAGCATCGTTTCCTCCCTTACTCCTTCATAAGCCAGCGATACCCGGTCCAGCCGGCGGCGTTCCGGTAACAGGACTTTTTTTTCCATCAGTCCTTTGAGCTGGGCATATTTAGCTCCGGATTTCTCCAGTAGTTCAGTTTGTTTCACTTCACCCTGGGTCCGTTTCAGGTGTAAAAATGCCATGAGGAGTTCCAGCTGCTTGGGGGCCTTACCCATCTCTTCGAACAGGGATTTCAACTGTTCCTCCTCCATGTACCGGGGGTCGAGCGTGATGAAATTTTCCTCCCGGATCCGGAAGGATTCTCGCAGATCCTCCTGTATCAGGCAAATCCCTTTTTCCATCAACCTGCGGATTACCCCGAAAACAGAAGCCTTATCCAATAATTCCTGCACTTTCCCGACCGTGAGTTCTTTTTTAATACTCAGGGCTTCCGCCACCAGGTATTCATCTTCATCGAGATTCCCGAACTCCTCTCCGTATGCCCCGTTAAAAATAAGTATTGTCTCACTGGACAATTTCAGGCGGGCCGGCAAGGCGGCGTTCATCACCTCTCCTTCTGTGCACATGTAATATGACGCCAGCCAATTCCAGAATTTAAGCTGGGCAGCATAGAGGATGGGTTCCTCGTCCAGTAACTGTAGGATAGGTTTGGTAGCATAGTTTCCTGGGCGTTCATCATGTAATCGGCTGACCAGGGCTGCGTATTTTTTCTTCACGGCAAATTGCACGGCCACCCTCATCCCGGGCCGGATCAGGGCATCCATTCCTTCAGGAACATGGTAGGTGTAATTCCTTGGCAAGGCCAGGGGCAGTATGACCTCAGCATATTTCATCGCATCATGGGGCCTGTAAAAGAGCAGGAACACTTCAGTCCGGCAACAGGATTTTCCTGCGGCAAATATAACCTATCCGGGAAGTAAACAGAAGTTGCTCCCATTAAATCTGTGCCTTGTTCAAAGTCCTGTAGAATAATGAATAATAGAAACGACTCATCGCGCGATTAAAGACCCAATGAGGTCTTATTTATCCGGTAAATAATGGTCTAACGGATATGCCAAAGCCATGATATAAGCATGAATAAGCCCCCATTAGCTGCGGATACTTAAGCAATATTTGAAACCTGTAAGGTAACTTCCCCATATCCTGCGGAAATTATCCCAATCAGAATCCTATACCAGTGGCTTCCCTTCCATAAGCCAAAGCCGGACCAGCGCCAGACCAGCTAGCACCCGCCGATTTTGCAAAACCCAACAAGTATAAAAATGGAGATGGGGTGGTTTTTAGCATGGGCATCCCTTTTACCGTTTATGTGTTGAGATTATCCATTCTTACGCCTCCCATTTCCTTTAAGTACCTACCCGATTTACGGTTAATTAACCATTGGTTTTTGTACTGATTGTTTTATGCATTTACGGGATTACTACTTTATTTTCATTTGAATGTTAGATCAATTGGCCGAATCCGGGACAATCTCAAACGCGCCATTTAACCGGATATCTTCAGAGGATGACCCAATCATCACCCTGAATTTGCCTGGCTCGACCACATGATGCATATCCCGGTTCCATAATTTCAGGTCATCGGGGGTCAGGGTAAAGGATATCTGTTGTTTTTCTCCAGGTTCAAGGTGGATCCGCTGGAATCCCCGGAGTTGTTTTTCATAGGTAGTCACACTGCTGGTCTCTTCCCGGATATATAGTTGGGGAACCTCATCTCCTTCCCGGGAACCGGTGTTCTCCACTTGAAAACTGACGGTGATATTTCCAGCCCGGTGCTGTGTTTCCGGGCTGATCTCCAGATCGCTGTATCCAAAATGGGTATAACTCAGTCCGTAACCGAAGGGATATAACATCCCTTTCACCACCCCATAATCCCCCACATCGGTCTGTGCATCCGGTTTGGTCGGGAAATTGAGGGGTATCTGACCCACCGTTTTTGGCCAGGTGACGGTGGATTTCCCCCCTGGGTCATAATCGCCAAACAAGGCTTCTGCTACTGCAGTGCCCCCCTGCTCGCCCGGATACCAGGCTTCCAGGATACCCGGAATATATTTGTTCACCCAGTTGATGGATAGGGGACGCCCATTGATCAGGACCACGACAGTGGGCTTACCCACTGCAAAGACCGCCTGGGCCAGGTCCAGCTGGCGGCCCGGAAGGTCCAGGCTGGTCCGGCTATGGTTTTCCCCGGAGATCGGTGAATTTTCCCCGAGGACCAGGATGACTGCATCTGAGCGGCGGGCTGCGGCTACTGCCGAATCAATTCCCAGCTGTTCTTCTGGGGTCAATGGCTCAGGAAGTATTTCGCTTTCCGGCCACCGGGCATCCACCAGGTTGCAGCCTCTGGAATAATTGATCTTCACCTTTTGACCAAGTTCGTCCCTGATCCCGGCAAGGACGGTGACCGGATGAACACCCTGGGGACCATAGTGTTTGTGTGCATAGCTGGCATCATTGGCGTTCGGTCCGATAACCGCTACTGAAGAAATATCCTTGCTGAGGGGAAGGATATGATGGTCATTTTTCAAAAGGACCAGGCATTCCCTGGATGCTTGGAGCGCGATAAGGCGGTGAGCCGGACAGTTTACACTATCCAATGCTTCCTGTACATGATTCTGGTAAGGATGATCGAATGTCCCCTCCCAGAATTTAACCCGAAGCACATCCCTCACTCGGTTATCGATGGTCTTCATGGATATCCGGCCTTCCTTCACCAGCCTGCGCAAGGGTAATATGATATCAGAGGGTGGGGTGAAATTCGTCCGGACATTGAGGCCCGCATCATAAGCCTGTACAATGGCATCATCCATATCCCCGGCTACATGGTGTTTCGTAAACAGGTATTCCAATGCCCCACTGTCAGAGACCAAATATCCTTTGAACCCAAAATCCTTCCGGAGCCGGGTGGTCAGCCAGTACCTGCTGCCTTCCATCGGTATGCCATCGTAATCATTATAAGAAACCATAATACCCAGCAGTCCGGCATGAATGGCTGCTTCAAAAGCGGGAAGCAGGAGGTTTTCCGCCTCCCTGCGGGTCACCTGGGGATCCGTTCTGGCCATGCCCTCCCTGCCACCTTTAACTGCGCTGTAAAAAGCAAAATGCTTGGCGGTGGATACCACCGTATGGTCCCTTTGCATGGCTCTAACCATCATAACCCCCATCCGGGCTGCCAGGAAAGGAGACTCTCCATAACAATCCTCCACCCGCCCCCACCGTTGGTCACGGACAATATCCAGGATTGGGGCATATACATTGGTATACCCCAGCAATCGACCTTCCTCTCCTGTTATCCGGCCTTCCTGGTATACCAGGTCAGCATCCCAGGTGGCTCCCATGGCCAGGTTGGTCGGGAAATCAGTGGCCGTATAGGCTTCCACACCCCGGATACCTTCATTAGTAAAATCCACCGGAATACCCAGGCGGGTATTCTCAATGAAAAATTTCTGCACCTGATTCATGGCCCAGATATGTTTGGGTATATTCCGGGCATAGATGCTGGTATCCGGAAATCCCTCCTTGCCCACATAACTGTTCAGGTGTTCATCTATGTTGGCTATCCCATCCTTCCATACCTCCTTCTTCCATTCCGGAGTAGGCAATGGATCTTTAAGGACGCGACGATAGCCATACAGGGTGACCAGCTGGCAGGTTTTTTCATCCAGGGTCATTTGAGAGAGGAGGTCTTCCACCCTTGCGGATATGGAAGCCCGGGGATCCTCATAGACATCCATTTTGCCATTCTTGTTGAGGTCAATCCAACCCTTATGGTATATACTTACAGCCTTTTTCATCTGGGCTGATCCCGGACGGGAAACGGCGGCCATCAGCAAACAGGTCGCAGACAGGAAAAAATATATACGAATCATAATCAAGAAATTAGTGTGAACCACAAATATGGTTAAAATACTGGCTTGGATCAAGCAGTAATTGGAAATGGTCCGCTGATCCATCTTTGCTAACTTTGCTTCCCATGCCTTCGGAAACTGTCGCATTCCATACCCTGGGATGCAAACTCAATTATTCAGAAACATCCTCCCTGTCCAGGACACTGGAACAGGATGGTTTTACCTTGAAAACATTTGAGGAACCGGCAGATATTTATGTCCTCAACACCTGTTCAGTCACTGAAAATGCGGATAAGGAATGCCGCCACCTGATCCGCAGGATAAAGCGCCGGTCACCACAGAGCAAGATAGTCATTACCGGATGCTATGCCCAGCTAAAATCCCGGGAAATAGCCGGCATTGCCGGAGTGGACCTGGTACTTGGGACCTCCGAAAAGTTCAACTTAGCCTCCCGCCTCAAAGAACTGACAAACCACGTTGGCGACAAGATCTGTTCCTGCGATATCCACGAAGTCAAGGAATTTCAACCTGCCTGGTCCCTGCATGACCGGACCAGGACCTTTTTGAAAGTTCAGGATGGTTGTGATTATTCCTGCAGCTTCTGCACCATTCCGACTGCCCGGGGTCAAAGCAGGTCCGGACGAATCGGGGATGTAGTCCGGCAAGCCCGGGAACTGGCCGGAATGGACATAAAAGAGATCGTCCTGACAGGGATCAATCTGGGTGATTTCGGGAAAAATGGATTATCCTCAGCAGAAAAAGAAGATTTCTACCAGCTGATCCAGGAATTAGACAAAGTGGAAGGAATCTCCCGCTTTCGAATTTCTTCCATAGAACCAAACCTGCTTTCCGAAGATATCATCTGCTTCGTGGCTGCATCTGAAAAGTTCATGCCTCATTTTCATATCCCCCTGCAAAGTGGGAACAACCGAATCCTTGGTCTGATGCGCCGGCGGTATACCCGGGAACTTTACGCCAGTAAATTGGCTTCAATTCGCAAAGCCATGCCCCATTGCTGCATCGGGGCGGATATCATTACCGGTTTCCCTTCTGAAACTCAGGAGGATTTCCAGGAGACCCTCCAATTCCTGGAAGAACAGGATATTTCCTACCTGCATGTATTCACCTATTCGGAGAGATCTGAAACCGCGGCTTTACAACTTTCCCCTGTAGTTCCAGTTTCAGAACGACAGGCAAGAAATAATATACTGCGCCGGCTTTCCCACCAGAAAATGCAGGACTTTACTTGCCGGAATGCAGGTCAAACCCGGTCAGTCCTCTTTGAAAGAGCCAGTTCCCAGGGGATGATGGAAGGGTTTACAGATAATTACATCCGGATATCCGTTCCGTACCGCAAAGAATGGGTCAACAAAATCGTAGATTGGGTTTTGTGATGAAATCCAAAATCATTTTTTAGTGAAAATTTTAGCTCCTATCTTTGCCATCCTATAAAACGGGAGCATAGCTCAGCTGGTTTAGAGCATCTGCCTTACAAGCAGAGGGTCCGCGGTTCGATCCCGTGTGCTCCCACGCAGTACAGATAAGGGTTTCAAAAGATCAGAATTTTGGAACTCTTTTCTTTTGATATAATCCCCTTATTTCATTTTGGATAAATAATTTTTCAGGATATTTATCCAACAACGGAAAGCATTTGAAGTGTGGTATCCATGTATGTTGGGCTACCCAATGGCTGCCCAACAGATTTTATTTGAATGAAGTACCAGTTAAATGGAAAGTATTCCCATGGTTTTGTAAGTTGCTCGGTTTTTTTGATTCTTATCAAAAACAGGTCGCCAGGTCAGGAATTTGCTTACTTCTGGTTAATACCAATGTAACATCACGGAGAACTCGTTTTGGAGCTTTAATAAACTGGATAATTGTGTTCATTCTGTTTTTCTTACTTTCAACGAGGGTTTCTTGCTTCTTCTTATGCACCTGGTAGGGAAAGCTGCTATCCTTTTGTTGCCATTTAAAAATGAAAGGTTTTTAAGGACAAACTATAATAGATGAGTTGCTTTCTCTCCGACACTCGGATAAACATCATAGCCATCGAACGTTTCTCCAGTCAAAGACATCACTTTTTCCACCTCATACCCAGGCACTATCCCGTTTAGCAGGAATTGGTAAGATTTCGCAGGGTAAATGGAATGACTTATTCAGGTTGTGTTTTAATTACTTTCCTGTGCTAATAAAAATAAAATTTGCCCGGGTAGTTCCGGTAAACGATATTGAATCGTGTCCCAGACTATCCTATTGTTGATCCCAAAATATTCATAAATAATAAAATTGCGAAAGTCCTTAATGATCCTCCACTCCATTTGTGGATGAATTTTCTTAAAATCATCAGGAATCCTAGAACCAGCTTCACCGATAATTTCAAAATTCCTTTCTACGGTATCCTTTGTTTTTATATCGTCTTCATATAATAGCATATCCATTCCTT
This sequence comes from Chitinophagaceae bacterium, assembly GCA_035533815.1. GTDB lineage: Bacteria > Bacteroidota > Bacteroidia > Chitinophagales > Chitinophagaceae > JANWKA01. The sequence goes on along the minus strand of DATLTB010000138.1, from coordinate 25,629 downwards.
TCGTATATTCAAGAATCCTGGAGATTGAGGTTTGTATATCCTGCAATTACAAGGAATGATTTCGCTCAGACAATAATAAGACTTTTTTCTACATATGGTAAGTATTGGGGTTTAATCCCCTCACGGGAAACAATATCGATCTTATATTGCAAAGAGTCTTCCAGGTCATGTGCCAGCCGGATATAATCATAGCCATCAATCCGACCATTAAAATCAACCAGAATATCTTTGTCACTTTTCTCGCTGCAGTCTAGCCGTGCGTAAGAACCAAATAGTCCTAATTCAGAAATAGGATATTCTTTTTCAGTTCCGGCTTTATTGCTTTCAATATTTGCAGTATCTGATTTGTGTTATACATCAGGTGAAATTACTAAAAATCAGGGTAGCCCTTTTGAAATGATTGAAGTATTTACCAGAATTCATGCCTTCACTGGCAGAAGATCGCAAAAATATAATCCATATTTGTCCTGTTCATTTTTTACTGGATTTGGGCAGTTGTCACTGGCCTCTTTTGGAGCAATATATTCCCTGTAAACAATTTCACCTTTAGTTAAAGAAATAGGGTATTTGAATATCGGACCGTCAAAAACAAAACTGTGAAACTCCCCATTTTCTCCACAAATGTCAACACCTGCAGGTAAGTCTTCCACGAAAGATTTATCGATTAATCTCCCACAGAATTGCTTATCCAGGTATTTCTCACTAATGCAGACTACGATGGCCCTGAAACCAGCTCCAAGGAATTCATTCATCAATGTTCTGGTATTTATTTTCCAGAGGGGGAAAACACAACTTATCCCTTCAGTCTTTGATTTATCCTCCCGGTATTTCCTTAAATCTTCTAGGAATATATCTCCAAAAATACTATTTAAAATACCTTGTGATTTCAATTGCTGGAGCGCCTTGCAAACCTCAGTCTCATATTCTGCCATACCTGGCTGTTCCGGAAGTTCAACAGTTCTTAATGGTATTCCAATTGAAGAAGACTGAGCTTCCAAGAGTTCCCTTCTCACCCCATGCATGGAAATCCTGTTTTTGGCGTTATTAATATTGGTCAGTAAATATTTTACTTCATATTTTTTCTCCATCAATACTTTCCATAAAGCCATCGCCGAATCTTTACCTCCGCTCCAGTTCATAAAGGCATTCTCCATAATATTATGTTTTATTATATTTATTGATATATTCCTTTTTGTTTTTAGCCCACATAAATTGCTTGATTACCCTTCCAAAATGAAATTAGCATAAAATTTTATCCGGGCAAGCCTATTCATTTCTTAATGATTCCGTAGGGTTGGCTATAGCCGCCTTTATGGTCTTCAGCCCCACTATTATCCAGGCCATCAGTAACACTAACCCTGCCGTCCCAGCAAATACCCACCAGGCAATATCGACCCGGTAAGCGTAACCCTGCAGCCATTTATTCATCAACCACCAGGCAATGGGAAATGCAATGATTATGGCAATAATAATGAGTTTTAAAATATCCCGGGAGAGCATGAATACAATGTTATTGACACTTGCTCCCATTACTTTGCGGATGCCAATCTCCCTGGTGCGCTGTTCTGCTGAAAAAGCTGCCAGGCCAAACAAACCCAGGCAAGCAACAAAGATAGACAGGTAGGTAAAAAAACTAAATATTTTTGCCAGCTTATCTCCAGTTTTATACAATGCATTATAGGCATCATCCACGAATCGGTAATTAAAAGTCGCATTTTGATCATAGCGACCGTAAATGCCTTAAATCCTGTCAATCAGGGAGGGAAAATTCAGTACCGGGCTGATTCTGACCAGTAAACATCCTTTTTGATCACTTCACCAATAACTTGAGGTATCCGAACTGATAATCAACCAAAGAGGACTGATTCTGTCATTCAAAGACCAATAATTGAAATCCTTAAGCACCCCTGAGATAACATACTTATCGCTTCCCAGGTTGATTTACACCTCCTCGGGATCGGCTGGAAGGCCAAGCGTTTTTATTGCTGTTTCATTAATCACAAAATGGGTGCCTTGTGCCATCAGGACCGGATGCGAAGGAGGAATTTTCCATTTTAGCCCCCGCGTGGCAATAAACCGGTGGAGTCGTCCTGGTTTTAAAGTCCGCAAAAAACTTTCAACGGAGGGATTCGTACGTTTTGCCAAAGGAGCAGTACAATAACTTACATAGGGCATCATAATGCTTTTATGTCCAAAACTGACATCATCATAAACAGAAAATATCCGATGGGCATGATTATGAAAGCGGTCATAACTCTTTTCATAAGATACATAAAGCAAAACCAACATACCGCAAATGCCAATTGCAAGACCGCCAATATTAATGATCAAGTACAGTTTATCCTTACTCAGGTTGCGTAATGACCACTTTAAATAATGTCTGAACATAAGATTCATCTTAGATTCGTTTTCCCTGATATAAAAATAATTCACCCATAATCAATGGCTAATTTTACGGCTGCCGTTTTGGGAGCCAAGCTATTAACAAGCCTTGTTCCAGTATAGTTTCCGGTATGCCAGGGGACTGATCTGATAGGTCTTCCGGAATCTTCTGTTGAAGTTGGATAAATTATTAAAGCCACAATCAAAACAAATTCGGGAAACACTTTCCTGGCTTTCTAGCAGCATTTTGCACGCATTGACCAGTCTCACCTCATTGACAAAGGATGAAAATGTCTTTCGGGTGCGCTGACTGAAATACCGGGAAAAAGAATTTTCTGCCATGTTTACCATGGCAGCCACTTCCCGGATCCGGATCTCGCTGGAAAAGCTTTTCATGACAAATTCAAACACCTTATTCAATCGTTCCGATTCCTTTTCATTATGCCCCGTTACTACTTGACGGGAAATATAACCCAGGTCCCCGGAATCTGCCATGATCTGCAATATTTCCAAAAGCAGCAGCCACCTTGGAAATCCCTTCAGGCCGGTGAGTTCAATCATTTTCTCACTGATCTCCTGATTGGTCTTTCCGGTCAGTTCCAGCCCTCTTTTCGACCGGTCAAACAATCCCCCCAGCGTTTTTGTCTCCGGAACAGCCAAAAAATGCTCCCCGAAAGACTTTTCCAGAAAATGGATCACGATGGATTTTGCCCTGAGTCCGGATCCGGTCTGGTAATATTTGGGATCATTACGATATAAATGCGGCAGATCTGGTCCGATAAAAGCCAGATCACCGGGACCAAAATCACTGATGCTGTCCCCTATAAACCGTTTGCCGGTGCTTTCGGTAACCAGGACCAGTTCATATTCCGGATGGAAATGCCAGGGAGTGGGGTAATAATCATAGTCAAAGCACTTCACCACAAAAGACTCCCCTGAATCCAACGGTAAATGCTCAAGGACTGGTCGCATTTTTTTACATTATCTGTCACAAAATAGCTTAAAAAAAGATTAAAAATGGTATAAAAATATCATTTATGCACAGTAAACGAGTAGTCAGGGATTCAATTATCACGGATATTGCACTGGGCTTTCTTAAGCACTTTCGATGTCAAATTTCCAATTAACTGCCAGCCAAATTGCTAAATACCAACGGGATGGGTTTTTAATGATCCCCAAATTCCTGACTTCCCCTGAGGCGGGTAAATTATATAATACCGCATTGCAGGATGTAGCCATGAGTAAAAATGCCCTGGATCTGAATGATCAGACCGGTAAAAAGACCAGGTTAGCCCTCTGGTTCACTCCCGGGGAAGATGTGTTTGGTTACCTGATCCGCAGTGAAAAGATGATCAGAGCAGCCGGATTCTTGCTTGACAGCCATGATCCGGTATGCCATTTTCATTCCAAGCTCATGCAGAAAGAACCCCGGGTAGGGGGTGCCTGGGAATGGCACCAGGATTATGGCTACTGGTACAAAAACCAATTCATGTTCCCCGATCAGCTGGTCAGTGTGATGATTGCCTTAACCCCTGCCAACCGGGAAAACGGTTGCCTCCAGGTGATCCGGGGATCCCATAAAATGGGCAGGGTCAACCACGGCTTTGCCGGAGAACAGGTAGGTGCTGATATGATCATGGTTGAGAATGCCCTGAAGACTATGGAACTGGTGTATTGTGAACTGGAACCAGGAGATGCTCTTTTTTTCCATAGCAATCTCCTGCATCGTTCTGAAGCCAATTTGTCCGAGCATCCCCGATGGTCCCTGATTTCAGTGTACTGTTCCGGCTCAAACCCAGCTTACAATGAAAATTCAGTCTCCTGGAAGACTCCTGTTCAGTCCGTACCCGATAATGCCTTAATGGACTGGAATCCCCAGTCCCTATCCAATGCCGATTTTCTTAAAAAGGAAGATGATCCGGCACTGAAGGCTACCGGATGGGAACAGGGGGTGCAAGTAATATAAGTAAGCCAGGTTGATTCATCTTTAAAATAAAAAATATTCATTATGAATGATCCCTCCAGAAGAAGTTTCCTTAAAAAAGCGGGAATGCTTATTGGTAGTACCTTGATTGGCAACCTGCTAGCAGAAAACCTGGATGCGGAAAATTTCTTTCCCAAAAAAGTACCCATCAGCGGACATCTCTGGGTATATGCCAGTGCTTATCCTCCTAATTGGGATTGCACCCCGGTGCTGGAAAAAGTTTTTTCGGATTTCAGCTATGCGGGGATGGATGGACTGGAAGTCATGGAAGTCAATTTGCGGCATGATGATGCAGTCACCCATTTAAGTGCCCTGATTAAAAAATATAAGGTTCCGGTAACCGGAACTTCGTATGGTGCTGATATGTGGAACCGGGACAAACATCCGGCGATTTTGGCAGATACCGAGCTGGTGATCGGCCGCCTTCATCAGCTGGGAGGGTCTACGATGGGTATATCTGTGGGAAATGCGGGTCATGTTAAAACAAATGCGGAACTGGACGCCCAGGCAGACTTGCTGAGAAAAATCCGGAAGATCTGCCAGGCTAATAATGTTGTCCCCAACCTGCATAATCATATCTATGAAGTAGAAAATAACCTGCATGATCTCCGGGGAACCCTTTCCCGGATCCCTGATTTTAAATTAGGTCCCGACCTCAACTGGCTCGTCCGTGCCGGCGTGGATCCTGTTTGGTTTATCAGTAGATACGGCCACCAGATGGTTTATATGCATTTAAGAGATCAGAAAGCCAATGGAAAATGGACGGAAGCCCTTGGCGAAGGGGTGACGGATTTTCCGGCAATTGCCGCAGAGCTGAAAAAAATGCATTTTAAGGGAAGAGCAGCCATCGAATTGGCTTTTGACACTCCCCCTGTAAGGCCATTGAAGGAGGATTGGAAGATAAGCCGGGAATATGTTCGCAGGGTATTTGGCTGGTAGGTCCCTTATCTGAATTTCGTACCTGCTTCTCCCTAACTTATTTGTTCACCCTAAGATAGGAAGTCTTCATCCTAAAGCTGTAAAGGAATATGGAATCCATCACCCAATAACCCATTATGTCCTTGAATAAATCAGACCCTGTCGGGAAATCCCCTGATATCCATCTCCACGGAAGAGCAGTGAAGGAAAACAGCTTTGATGCCATCGTAATCGGTTCCGGCATTACCGGAGGCTGGGCAGCCAAAGAACTTTGCGAAAAAGGCCTGAAGACCCTGGTGCTGGAAAGAGGCCGCAATGTGGAACATATCAAAGATTATCCCACCGCCATGACACCCCCATGGGGATTCAGGCACCGGCTGGAGTTACCCTTAAAAATCAGGGAATCTAATCCAATCGTCAGCAAGTGCTATGCCTTTGATGAATCATCCTCCCAATTTTTTGTCAAGGACCAGGAGCACCCCTATATCCAGATAAAGCCTTTTGACTGGATCAGGGGATACCAGGTCGGAGGGAAGTCCCTGACCTGGGGAAGATGGACCCAGCGTTGGAGTGACCTGGATTTTGAGGCCAATGCCCGGGAAGGGATTGGTGTGGATTGGCCAATCCGCTATAAGGATATCGCTCCCTGGTATTCCTATGTGGAAAAGTTTGTCGGGATCAGTGGTTCCAGGGACGGGATTCCCCAGATACCGGACGGCGAATTTCTTCCCCCTATGGAAATGAACTCTATCGAAAAACACCTGAAACAAAGTATTGAGTCCAATTATTCCGACAGGAAACTGATCATCTCCCGTACTGCAAATCTTTCTAGGGAAGTCCATGGAAGGGGCCCTTGTCAGTATCGGAACCTATGTTACCGGGGTTGTCCGTTCGGCGGATATTTCAGCAGCAATTCAGCCACCTTACCTGCCGCAGCGGCAACAGGGAATCTTGTCCTCCGCCCTTTTTCTGTAGCTCATTCCATCATTTATGACCCCGGAGTTCAAAAAGCCACCGGGGTGAACGTCATAGATACCAATACCAAACAAATGACCTCATTCTATGCCAAGGTCATATTCCTGAATGCGGGGACCCTCAATACCACTCTATTGCTGATGAACTCCGTCTCTTCCCGTTTCCCCCAAGGAATGGGTGCGGAAAGCGGTGCATTGGGTCATTACCTTATGGATCATAATTATAGGGGCAGTGTATCTGGGGAACATGAAGGATTTAAGGATCAGTATTACTATGGCCGCAGACCAACCGGAGTTTATCTGCCCCGGTTCCGCAATCTCCAAAATGACAAAAAAGTAGATTTTCTCCGGGGCTATGCATTCGCCTGCTTTGGCTCCAGACAAACCGGAGATGTCAGCTCCGCAGAAGCTCAGGTGGGACAATCTTTCAAGGATTCCATGGAAGTACCTGGAAACTGGCATATGGGAATGACCGGCATGGGAGAATGCCTTCCCTATGTTGAAAATAAAGTTTCCCTGAGTAAGGACCAGAAGGATGATTGGGGTATGCCTTTGCTGGAAATAGACTGCCAGTACCGGGCAAACGAAGAAACGATGCTCGAGGATATCCTTGCCAGCGGTGCGGAAATGCTGGAAAAGGCGGGTTTCAACAACATTACTACCCATGATACTCATCAGGCACCGGGCTTGGGCATCCATGAAATGGGCACCGCCCGGATGGGCAGGGATCCGGCCTCCTCAGTATTGAATGCCGATAACCAGTTGTGGGATGCCAGGAATGTATATGTCACAGATGGTTCATGCATGACGTCAGGTGCCTGTCAGAACCCATCGCTGACCTATATGGCCCTGACTGCCAGAGCAACAGATTTTGCTGTCAGGGAATTAAAAAAAGGGAATTGATTCCTTCAATTCCCAGAGTTAAAAATGATCATTTGAGACCTAATATGGTTCAATCCAACCATTTCACCAGCAGACTGCTAATATTTAAAAATGATGCACCTCATTTACTTTTCCAGACCAATTTAATTTAAAAATTTACATTGCTAAACACTCCTGCACCGGTTGATTTAAATAACAGAAACAATGGGGGCACCAGGGAAGCATGTCCATTATCCACATGCAAGTCGTAGTTATTCATGACCCACTGGATAGTTTGGGTGCCGTTATCCGAAAAACCCAGATTTAAGGTAATGGTCTGGATGCTCCAATCCGTATTCATATGAAATCCCCCGAAATTACCGTGCAAATCAATTTCCAGGCTGCCCCCATTGTTATTAATAAAATCGGCCAGAGAAGCATTGAAATTATTACCCGGAGCTGTTGCAGTTAATATATCCGAGGTCGTAGTATTTGCCTGAATGTTTTCGTTATGGCTACCATCATAACCCGCAAGGGAAGGTCCCCCCTGATTTTGTCCCAGATGCAGGTACAGCCAATAATTTGCGGATTGGTCCTTCCCAGAATTATTCAGGATCTGCACATTAGCTGACACCAATGTGGGGGAGGGTATGTTACCCGGGTAACATTGGCAAAATGCAAAATTATCTGTACTGCTTTGCTCCCCCACCACATCCCCGGCCATATCTTCCAGGGTATAGGAAACCGGTACTGCATTCTGTACGGTAACCCCATTCAGTAAACTCATCATTTGCTGCTCTACCTGGTTCGGATCAATGGATACCTGGCCCGTATTGCTACCCCCTACTACATATCCGTTGATCTGCTGAATATCTGCACTTTTCGAACTGATATAATTGAAGGCAGCATTAGCATTATAAGAGGGGCTGCTATATTTAACCATGAACCCCACAGAATCATTTTGGGAATTCAGGGTTACTGTGACATTGGCCAGTATTCTCATCCCGTAATCCACACTTTTTACCATAACCAAATCAGGGGTGCCATCTATGCTTGAATCACTGAAATAGTATCCATTGCCATTCGGATCCAGATCAGCGGATACCGTATACAGCACCTTTCTGGCATCAATGGTAAATGTCGTTATGGTATCATTTTGCGTGTTGCTGATGCCTGCACTGATCGTTACTCCACAAAATCCCCCGCCTCCGGAGGCATTGATTGCCAGATCTGCCTCATTAACAGATTTGTAAAAGGAATATGCAGTATATTCATTTACATTGGGTATCCCTTTCAGCAAGCCGGTATCCAGAGAATTTAAAATATTATTTTTATACGGATCAGGAACAATGATACTGGGCAGGTAATTGGCATTCATGCCAATGGTGGAGGCGGTCAGCATGATTGGATTTCTTGCTCCGGCCGGTTGCTGATAAGTCCCGGTAATCAGGGGATTGCCATTATATATAGCCCCGGGGTAAATGCTGGTTGCCCCTCCTCCGCTTCCGTAATCAGCCACCAGGAAATCTGTGGAATTTGCATCCAGGGAAACCGTATTCAATTTACAGATTTCCCCGTTATTGCCTGCTCCGGACTGACAGCCCCCGGAACTATTGTTATCTGCCGTATTGGCAATAATCTGGGTACCGGTAAAATCAGGATTTTTGATTAATTGAACATGATTATTTATACCTCCAAGGTTTTGGACAGTGGTAGAAGGATTATCAAAAGTATTGGCATATTTTTTATTTCTTGTTTGATAAATTTGAGCTAAAAAATACTTGCTTGGTATTTGAATGGGTCTTCTCTGCTGAGATAAATAATTAACATTTTGTTGTTGATTTAATTTTAATACTTTTTTGGCCTGGACCCTTTTTACCTGACCATTTGAAACGTTAAAAGTTATCAAACCCATTAATAATAAATAAAAAGTCTTTTTCATAAAATAGATTATTCATAATTTCCATAAATAATGATCTATTGGACTATCCATTATTGTCATCATGATAAAGATGACAAAGGGTAGAAATCTATACTGGAAATCCCTTTTCCCATATTGAATAAAATCCTTCGTTCATTGTCGCTTTACTGCAAAGAAAAATTTCCATGAAAGGTTCCAGATAAAATACTACCTGTGCCTTCAGTTACTCTGGCCCGCTTTCCATTTCCGCAATCTCATTGCTGGATCCCATAATAGGTGCACACAGCCTGATAATCCTTATAGTCCGGACCTGGAGAAGACCGTCTGGCCAGTGCACTGCCAGGAATGATAATATACCTGTATTCGTTTCCGGTTCCAAAAGTACCCGGATCATTAGTATCGTTAATATCATAAAAAACAATAATTATTTCACCTGAACTCAGTTCATCACCTAAATATTGCGGTTTGGCAATGGTAATGGGATCAATTAACGGTAGGGCCTGGGGAGTGGGGATTCCAATGAATTTTACATACACCAGGACCAATGCACTATCGAGAATGTTATTGGTAATTTTAGTTTCTGCAATGGGGTATTGCCTGATGGTTAAACTAAATTCATTCATCGATCCTGACCAGTTAGCGATATTAAAGTCCGTCCAGTTCGAATAAATGACATTTGCGTTTCCAGCAGGGCCCTGATTGCCTTGTGGGCCTGCGGGACCCTGTGGGCCGGTGCCGCCTGTATTTCCTGCCGGACCCTGAGGACCAGCTTTAGTGCATGATACCAGTATTAATACAGCGAGTATCAGTACCGGGATCAAAGATTTCAAATAGCGCATAGAGATAGAATTTTATGAGTGAATAAAAAATAATTACAAATGATAAGCAGGACATGTTCCTTAATCTGAAAAACTTCTCAGTCATTAATCCTTCCGCCTATAAGCCACTCTTTCATTCTGACAGGTCCCGGTAAATCCATTTTCCATTGAATTCCCTGCTATTTTAACCGAACAAAATTAATTCACGGAAACCCCGATGGATAGCGTAGTTCTGCTGAAATAAGACCGTATTAATACCTGATTTAAACCGATTTTTTAATCCCAAGTTTTTCCAATAACTCCCTTTTACATACAAATTAACCCTACTGTTGGCTTCCTGCGATATATACTATTCATTCAAATCTTCAACCTGGGAATTTGTTCCGATCTCGCATTTTGGGCAGTTTAACTTAACTATTGGGAAAACTTAATAAAAGAATTTACTTCTTTCTAAGAAAATACAATCAAAGGTGGTAACTGTCAAATAATGAGAGGAGTTCGAGTATATTTAGTGATAAAATCAATGAGATAACCTGGCCCTTCCAGAAATAGCTTTATCAACCATAATAAAAATCAATAAAGAATTTTCAATAAAGCGCCCTGAAAATCCAGCTTTTTTCTTTGCGGTTTGAAGCAGGCCCCCAGGTTAAACTTTCAAGTCTTTAATGGTTCTCCAGTTTTGAATCTGGATACCATTAACCCTCTTCAATTCCATCTCCCCATCATATCATAGCAGTCCGCCTTTATTTCCTCTGAAGCCATTCCATTTATTTATAGCATGCAGGTATTCTTTCTGAAATGTCTGGGCAGATTTGATTTCTACAGGTAATAACCTGCTGCCTGTATCAATCAACAAATCCACCGCTAACCCATTGTTATCACGCCAGTAATACAACTGGTTATTGGATCCACTGTTGTACTTTTTCTTGAATATTTCCATTATCACATAATTCTCAAATAATGCTCCTCGGAAATGAGATAAGCTCAATTCTTTTTCTGAATGTATACTCAAGGGGAAACAAGCAAGCCCGGTTTCAATAAAATATAATTTCGGGGTTTTTACAATGCGCTTATTAAAATTTTTGAAATAGGGAGGCAAGAGATGAATGATATAACTGCTTTGTAAAATCCCCAGCCACGCATTGACTGTTCTCACATCTATCCCACTTTCTTTACTTAGCGCAGCAACATTTACCTGTTGTCCTGCACGGCCGGCACACCATTGAAGAAAACGATTGAATAAAAGGGAATTTTCAATATTACGCAACAATTTTACATCCCGCTCCACATAAGTACGAATATAAGCAGGGAGCCAAACCCCAGGTTTACGCATTTTGTCATATATTTCAGGGTAACAACCATGAAATATCAGATTATTGGTTGATCTATATTGCTTGCCAAATCCCTGTATTTCTACTAAACTAAGTGGCAGCAGTTCTACAAACCCTTAGCGTCCTGCAAGTGTCTGAGAAATCGACTGGTGAAGCAGAAAATTATTGCTACCGATAAGAATGAACAACCCTTCCTTTGGGTTTTCATCCAACACCTGTTGCAAATAGCTGAATAAACTTGGAACGTTTTGGACCTCATCCAGGATTGCGCCTTTGGTGAAACGGACCAGAAAAGCCCGGGTGTCCGTTGCTCCCAGGAGTCGTTCATCCGGATTTTCAAGGGATACATATTCTTTATGAGGGAACACTTTTTTAGCCAGGGTTATTTTTCCACTCTGCCTGGATCCGACAATGGCCAATGCACTAAACTGCCTGATATAAGAGCGAACCAGTTTTTCTGCTATTCTGGCGATCATAAGATAAATACATTACAGATCTGACATAAGATAGTCAGATCTGTATAAATAAATTAGTATAATACCCCCCCTTGCACTCCACACATTTTGGGGTGCATTGTTTGACTTTATTGATTTTTAGAATCGGACCAGGAGGCCGCCCCCCCAATGGTAATCAGAATGGTACCCTGCATTGACTGAAACATATTGGGAGAACCGGTACTCCAGATTCACCCCAAATTCCTCATCGGTGTTCCACATATAATGCATCCATATTCGGGGAAAAAGCCAGGTTTCTCCCGCTAGTTGCAGCCGGACATGCGCCCGGCTATCCACCCGCAGGTCTGCATTGATGAATAATGGGAGCAGGAAACGTACTCCTATTAATGCCCTGGTATCCTGAGTAGGTTTGGTTTCCTTCCTTTTGCTAAAATAATCCAGGTATTCTGGTTTGTTGGAGGTGACGACTCCTGCATATGGCCTTAAATAGGGAGTGAGAAAATATTCATAGGATAATTCTTCCTCATTTTTATTATAAGGTTTCCACCAGCCCGCATCACCGGTATAAGTGAACGCATTCCTCCTGTTGGAATACATGAGGTTCAACTCGCCCATGTTTGAATTCAGCGTGCCATTTCCCCAGAAAAACCAGGCATTATCATCCTGCAATGCATTCCTCACCGGATATTTTGCCAGGCTGCTGTCCCGGACATAATTGCTATACTGGAACACCCTGGCCATGCCTGCCATCATATGATAAAGCACATGACAGTGGAAAAACCAGGCACCCGGATACTCATTGGCTTCAAATTCTATAGTAACGGTATGCATGGGTGGAACGATGACCGTATGTTTAAGCGGGGAATAATCCCCGTTGACATTCAATACCCGGAACAGGTGGCCATGCAGGTGCATGGGGTGGTACATCATCGTTTCATTGACAAGTTTAATCCGTAATATTTCACCGGGGTCGACCCGGATTGAATCGTCCTGGGAAAGCGTTTTATCATTGATAGTCCATATATATCGCCACATGGTTCCGGTCAGGTTGAAAGTCAGGTCCCGAACCAGATGACCGGAAGTATCCAGGGTAGTAGGATGAAGTGACCTGAGCATATCGTAATTGAAAATAGTAGTTTTAGTTCCCCCGCCATTACTGTCCATGGAATCCCCATTCATTCCATTCATTTTATTTTCCCTTGATTTCATTTCCGGATGACCTGTATCAGCAGGCACAATCATCCCTTCCATTCCCGGTATTTTCGAACTGTCCATCCCCTTCATGTTCATACCTTGCATTCCATCCATATCCATTCCCGGCATCTGCATACTCCCAGAGCCAGCTATATTTAAATCCTCCTCATCAATGGAATCTTTTTGAATATAGGGCATTTCCCTTGTCATCAGTTTATTGCTCATGCTCATATTCATGCCATCCATTTTCATTTTCATTCCCCCCATGCCCTGCATCATCACCCCCATCATATGAAACAGGTCCGGTCCTGGAAGTTCGGGAGCCGGGAAAAGTTTGCCTTTCCCGAAATATACGGAAGTATGGCCGGAGCCATCCTGAGCGGTTGCCCTTAGTTCGTATTGGCCATTTCCGGGAATGGTGATCACCAAATCATAGGTTTCTGCAATACCTATAAGCATCCGATCCACCTGTACCGGTTTCACATCCTGCCCGTCAGCAGAAATTATTTTCATTTGTCCACCTGAATATTGAAGGTGGAAAAAAGTGGATGAAGAACCATCAATGACCCGGAGCCGGATATGTTCCCCCGGAAATACTTCAGGGAAATGCAGCACACTATCGCCATTGGTCAGAAAACTGTTGTAAAACACATCCGATATATCCATGGGGGGCATTCTTTGCCAGGCCATCTTGATCCGCTCCCCCAATCCATGATGGGATAACACCCGGTTCAGGCTCTGGGGCTGTCCTTTCCGGATCGCATACCACTCCGTATTGCGTTTGAGATTGTTCAGCACATGGCGGGGTTTTTCATTGGTCCAGTCAGAAAGGACAAGCACGATATCCCGGTTATAATGCCTGATTTCCTTTTTGGGATAAATGACAATAGCGCCGTAAAGACCGCTTTGTTCCTGGAGCATACTGTGAGAATGGTACCAGTAAGTACCGCTTTGGATCACCGGGAACCTGACCGTGAACGTTTTCCCGGGTTCAATCGGGGGAGAAGTCAGGTAGGGTACCCCATCCATGTAGTTAGGCAGTAAAATGCCGTGCCAATGAATGGAGCTTTCCATCTTCATCTGATTGGTTATGCTGATGACCGCCGAATCCCCCTCCCTGAAATACAGGGTGGGACCAGGGAAGGAATCATTCACCCCGATCCCCATCACCGGTTTACCCGTGATATTGATCATCTTGTCCTGTATGGTCAGATGGTATTCCCGGATCTTCCGCTGACCGGATGCGATTCCACTTAAAAAAAAACACAACACAAACACTGCACAGGAAACGTATTCCTGTCGCAAAATCCATTTGATCATTTTTAGTTAATTGGCCAGATTACATGATCATGCCAGTGGTACTTCCGCAATCCGACATTTTTTGTCCGTAATATGGATTCTTTATCGTCTTGCTGTTGCTAAGCCAGTATGCCTTAGCCATGGGGCAGTAATGCACATAGATCATGCTCCCCTTTGGGACATGGGCCTTCAGCAGGGCCATCATATCCGTACTGAGCGAACTGAACCATTTACGCTGGGTGGTGATAACCTGGGTGCCTGCAATACCGGTGGCTGCACTCAGGGCCTTGCCCGCTCCCCTGATATCTTTCAGGTCTGCTTTCAAATCAATAGCGGCTTTCTGAGCTGCCATGGCATTGTCCCCCGCGAGTGCCAGCTGTAAGGCATGATACTGCGTGTAGGCTTCGGACAGACCGGAAGGCGCTGAGGCAGCGGACACCCGGAACTGGGCCAACATGATGAATGTAGCCATCATCATGATCAAGGTGGCTTTTTTAGGAAACGAAATAGTGGTCATTTTATATGGATTTAAAGGTGAATAATTCATTTTTATAATGAACTTTTTGCTAAATATTAAATATTATTCATGTGCCATCCCCTGTTTCATCTGCATCCTTCCCCATAGGAACCCGGTCAGTGCCACCACCAGGAATACCAGGTTGAGCAGGGTTTTATAATCCCAGTATATCCCAATTTCCTGCATGGATACCAGGTTCCTGTGATGCGTGGGGATCCATCCCGACCACCTGAATAACAGTTCCACGGCAACTGCCGTTACCAGTATGGCCAGGGACATGATCCTCAAAAGCTTCCACATCATCGCCTGTCCGTAATATTTTCTGTAGACCAGCAGCATGGGAATGGTCACCATATCCGACAAAATAAAAGCCATCACCCCTCCAAAGCTGATCCCCCCCTGCCATAATACGGCGCCCAGCAGGATATTACCCACAGAACATACAAAAGCAAATATAGCCACCAATATGCCCATCAACGCATTCCAGATGATAATGACGATCACCGGCATGCTGGTATTATCCTGCAGGAAAAGGGTCCTCCAGAACTGAACTGGCACAACCACTCCCAATAAGGCCGATACGAAAATACCCAGCAGGATATCCTTACCCACCATGCTCACATCCATATAAAAAAAGCCGCTCGCATTTTTCAACCGCTTCCTCCATTTGGATAACCGGTCTCCTGACAAGGTATTTTCTAAAACAGGATGATGATGTGGCTGGGCTTGTTTATGTTCATCCCCAGGGGTTGAATGGTGTTGGGAATCAGTCATTTTTGCTGTGCTATGCCCGGTGTGGAGATCTTTCCCGGTTTCATTATGATGGATGATATCCATGGCCTGTTGCCGGGCATTTTTACTGATCATGACCCTGATCAGCCAGGCTCCCAGGGCCATGAAGAGCAGGCCACCCAGGATCTCGCCGCCAAAAAAAACCCAGCCCAGCAGGGATATGATCACCAGGGAAATCTCAAAAACCAGGTTGGTGCTGGCAATCATAAATGCCACCGCATTGGACCAGGTGGCTCCCTTAATGATCAGGGAGCGCCCCATGGAGGCTGCAGCATAAGAGCAGGAAGAAGAGACTGCTCCGAAGATCCCGGCCAATCCAAGGCCCTTCAGGTCGTTTTTACCCATTTTTGAACTTACCGCTGAAGCAGGAACAAAAGCTCGGATAACTGCGGAAAGGATGAACCCGAATGCAAGGGGCCATAGAATGTCCCAGGTCATATTAACCAATTCCCTGATGAACTTGATAATAATCATTTCCGATAAGTTTATCTGCTTCATTTCAGGTCCAAAAACCTGGTTACATCGGCATATTCATTTTGGCCTGGTCCCCGTATTTCAGGGAATATTCACTATTCAGCATATAGGAACCGGACACCACGACTACCTCCCCCGGCACAAGCCCTTCGCTTATCTGGATTTCCCCGGAACCGGATTTTCCGGTATTTACCTGTCGCATGGTAAACACGCCTCCAGGGTCCCTGATCCATACCATGTTTTTCCCCTGGTTCTCCATGATTGCCGATGCCGGTAAAATAACTCCCCTATTTCCGGATTCCTGGTTGACCTGAATATACGCCATCATTCCCGGAAGGATCTTACCTGCCATATTATTAACAGATAGGGTGATCATGCCCACCCTTCCCCCTTCCCGGATGACCGGGTCATCAAACACCTGTTTCCCAACCAGGGTATCTTCCATGCCCCCGATAATTACCCGGAAGGAAGTATGTTTATGCGCCAGTAACCCCGCTCCTCCCCCATATAGCCGAGCTCGTACCCAGATATGATCCAGGCTTTCCAGGTCCAGCACCCCTTCTCCCTGCTGGACATATTCTCCTTCCTGTTTCAGCCTGGAAACGAGGATTCCGGACTGGTCGCTGAACACGGTCACATTTCCGGTAATCCTGGGGATGGTTCCCAGGTCCTGGATCTGATCAGGTGTAAGTCCCCATAGTTTGAGCCTGCGTTCAAGTCCTTCCCGAATATCTTTAATCCTTCCGGCCGTTCCTCCCAAAAGGACCGGCTCCTGTAATAAGTTCAGGTAATCCTGCTCGGCGGATAACAGGTCCTGGCTGTATATGGCATACAGGGGCTGACCTTTTCGGATATACTGGCCCGGATTGCGGGCATATAAATGATCAATCCGTCCGCTGAACCTTGCACTGATCACCCTCGTTGAGCGTGGATCTTCGGTGGTGGATCCGGAAAGTAAATTCCCGGCCTGCAGGCGGCCAATACCCACCGTAACTACCCGAATCCCGGCAATCAGCTGTTGGGCCGGGGTAAGCCGGATGGAATTTCCGGTAGCTATCCGGCCGGTGCTATCCATCACTTTAACCAAGGGCATGCCACAAATCGGGCAATTTCCCGGCTTTCCCGAATGGATCTGCGGATGCATATCACAGGTATAATAATAATCAGGCTTCCTAGTAACCGTAGGCAAGCCTGGTGATGCCTGGACAATGGCCTGCCGGTGCGGAAGCCCGCAGGCAGGGAGCATCAGGACCATGATAAACCAAAGCTTACGAGACATAACTTATAGATTAATTCAGGATGAAACTATCACTATCCACCATATATCCAGCGTGGAGCACAACCAGATCCGCAGGTCCCACCCCGCTGACCTGTATCAGGTTACCTGACCGGGTTCCCGTAACCACATTCCGGGCATAAAATACCTGATGAAGGGTATCTTCCACCCAAACCACGGACCGGTCACCCAGGTCATATACGGCAGAACGGGGAAGGTACAGCGCTCCTGCGGGGAGCGGACGGTATATCGTTGCCCGGATCAGGCTCCCGATCTGCAGGGTTCTTCCGGTGTCAGGAAGATAGACCCGGACCCGGGCAGTCCTGGAACCGGGATGATAAACCGGTTCCACAAAATCCACCCTGCCTGAAAGGGTGTCTCCCGGATCCGATGCGATAAGGATCCTCACCGGATCGTTTGGCCTGACCAATCCGATATCCTGCTGGTAAACCTGTAAAATCGCCCATACCCGCCCAGACGGGGAAATCCTGAAAATCGTTTGGCCCCGCTCAATATACATGCCCTCTCTGATGATCCCTGCCTCAACACTGCCTGAATGATCCTTTGAATCCAGGGACCGCGACACTCCGCTAAAGGGACTGTAAATGGTCATCTTTTGCTGAAGATGTTTGGTTATCATGAGTTTCCGGATTTCCGTCTCGGTCATTCCCAGGTTGAACAGATTGAGATGTTCAGCCCTGATCAATAGGCTGTCCCCTGCATCCATGGCTTGAAGCAGACCCCGTTCGCCGTCCAGAAGTTCAGGACTGTAAATATCCATTAATGGCTGACCTTTCACCACCCGCTGGTCATCATAATTGACATACAGTTTTTCCACCCGACCGGTTACCCGGGCTGAAACGGTATTCAGGTCCAGGTCATCCCATCCGATATAACCGAATACCTGAATATGCTGTTCTCCGGTATCCCGGGATGGATGGACTACGGCATAGTTCCCGGTCACTACACGATTTGGGGGCAGGGCAAGCCAGGCCAGGGAAGAATCATAGGGTTTCATCCGGTCCAGCACACTTTTTCTTTCCAGGGTCATCCCACAGATCGGGCAGGTGCCGGGATGGTTACTGACCACCTGATGGTGCATGGGACACATGTACGGATCGGCAATCGTAATGGGTTTTTGCCTTTGCTGATGGTTACAGGCAAACAGGTTTGCGGCAACTACCAGGATCGACATTCCGATGAACAATTTCTGAATTAATTTCCTAGTCATATTGCTGAATATTGAGTTCATATAATACCTCAAGCTGGAAAGCAGCAGAAAGCTTGTCCAGGTAATCCATTTTCTTGGCCAGTAAGTCCTGCCAGGTCATCAGGGTCTGATAGATACTGCCGGTATTTTCCCGGTAAGCATCCAGGTTTGCCTGGAAAGCTTTCCGGTAGGCAGGTATCACTTGCTGTTCGAGTACATCGAGTTCCTGGTATTTTGTCTGCAGGTCGATCAGGGTTTTCTGCGCATCGGCCACCGCTTCATTGATCAGCCCTGTTTTCTTTTGTTCCAAAGCCTGCTCCTCGTACCCGATCGATAGCTGCTGTTCCCGGTATCCCCTGGAAGACCAGGGAACGAGGGGCAGCTTGATCAAAGCCATCAGATCGAACATATACATACCACTGCTCATCCGCATATTATCATAAGACACCCCAAAGCTGGGCTTTCCCAGCCTGCCCTTTTCCTCCCTGCTGAATTCCAGGGTGTTGATTTGGTTACTGATCTTTCCGATATCACTTCTGCGTCTTTCCAGCTTAGCGCTATCCAGCAGCAGTGGGGACTCCTGATAGACATGCAGGGTTATCAAAGTATCGAATCCCAGAAGTACGGACTGGGGTCTGTCCATCAGGTAATTCAGGATCCGGCTGGACTGGAGTACCAGGCTGCTGTCCTCCAGGCGCTGGCTATACAGGTCACTCAGCCTAGCCCGGGCTTCGTAGATATCCGGCAAATCGCCGCTGGAATAGGCCAGCTTCGAAGTGGCCGTTTTAATCAGCAACTGCAAGACTCCGGACTCTTCCCGGATGACTTCCAACCGCTTTATTGCGATCACGGCCTGGAAATAAGCAGCTTTAGCCTCCCCGCAGAGGGCGTTCTTCATACTCAGGTAATCGTCCTGATTCAGGTTGCGGAATGATTCATAATACCTTTGCTCGGCGCGCTGGTCAGAAAAATTAGGGAACATCTGCTCCACATGGAGCATCAGCATCTTTCTTGCCTGCTGGTTCTCTGCCTTGCCCGGATAAGGAAACTCCGTCAATCCAAAACCCACCTGCGGAGCCTCCCATGCTCCGGCAGCCCTGGCCATGGCCTGGCTCGCCCTGGTCTTCAGCTTAAACTGCTTCAGCCCTGGATTATTGGCGATGACCGAGTCCAGCACTGCGGGCAGCATAAACACCTGCTGCGCTTTACCGGATAAAGCGTAAAGCAAACAGGTAAAAGGCAATATTTTCCCGGATAATTTCATCATGGTAGTATTGATTTCAGGATCCGTGTTTTATCCCCAGCACGTTCACTTTCCCGTATTTTTTCAATTCCCTTTCTTTCATCCATTCAAAAATAATGGGCGTGACCAGCAATACATGAATCGTGGAAGTAATCATGCCTCCGATAACCGGCAGGGCGATCGGCAGCATGAGGTCCATGCCGGTTCCCTTTGCCCATAAGATGGGCACCAATCCAAAAAGTGCAACGGAAACTGTCATGAGCTTCGGACGCAATCTTTTGACCGAGCCTTCCATGACGTAATGCCTGAGGGTGGCTACATCCACCGCCGGACCATGCTTGCGGACCATTTTCTGCATGGCTTCATCCAGGTAAACAACCATCAGCACCCCGGTTTCCACCGCCACCCCGAACAGGGCAATAAATCCCACGGCCACCGCCACGCTCAGGTTCATATGCCAAAGGTAAACCAGGTAAACCCCACCGATCAGGGCAAAGGGTACACTGAGCATGGTCACCAGGGCTTCCTTGACCTGGTTGTAGGTGAAATATAGCAGCATGAATATGAGAAGCACAACTAATGGAAGGATCAGCTTCAGGGTCTTTGTGGCATGCAACTGGTTCTGCCATTCTCCGCTCCATTGTACAAAATACCCTTTCGGTAGGGTGAGCCGGTGATCCAGGCGTTGCATGGCTTCATTGACTGTGCTACCCAGGTCCCTTCCCCGCACATTGAACATCACGGTCCCGACCAACAGGGCATTTTCACTGTTGATCATGGCAGGGCCGTCGCTCAAATCGATGTCTGCAACAGCCTGAAGCGGAACTGGGCCCCGGGGTGTTTCCACCAGCAACTGCTTCAGCTTGTCCAGGTTATCCCGGTAATCCTGGGCATAACGGATGGAAATATCAAACCGCTGCCTACCTTCCACCGTCTGGGCGATAGGTTGACCGCCAATGGCGCTTTCTATCACGAGATTCACTTCATCCTCGCTCAGTCCATACCTGCCCAGTTGGTCCCGCCTCATGCGGATATTGAGGTATTTCCCGCCCGTAAGGTGTTCGGGAAACAGGTCCACAATACCCGGTATGCCTTTCAGGTCATCCTGCACTTCCCGGGATAATTTACTGAGCGAATCCAGGTTCTGGCCAAATATTTTAACTCCGACATCCGTTCGGATTCCCGTGGACAGCATATTAATGCGGTTGATGATGGGTTGGGTCCATCCGTTTGTTACCCCCGGTATCTGGAGCCTGGCATTCAGTTCATCGATAATATCCTGCTTGGTCAGGCCCTTTCTCCACTGGTCACGGGGCTTGAGCAGGATAATGGTCTCAATCATGTTTATGGGTGCATTGTCAGTAGCCGTGCTGGCCCTGCCAGCCTTCCCCAGCACATTGGATACTTCAGGTACGGAAGCGATGATCCCATCCTGCACCTGCAGGATGCGCTTGATTTCCGTATGGGAAACATCCGGCAGGGCCACAGGCATGAACAATATGCTGCCTTCATCCAGGGGGGGCATGAACTCCCGGCCAAGGCTCATCAGCATCGGGATGCTGATGAGCAGGGCAACCAGGCTCGCAGCCATCATGGTCTTTTTCCATTCCAGGCACCAGCGCAGCACCGGTGCATACCCTTTCATAAAAACCTTATTCACCGGATTCCGGCTTTCAGGACGCAATTTGCCCTTCATGAACAGGACCATCAGCACCGGTACCAGGGTAATGGCCATCAGGGCCGACGCCAGCATGACCAGGGTCTTGGTCCAGGCCAGGGGATGGAAAAGCTTCCCTTCCTGGCCGGTCAGCATAAATACCGGTAAAAAAGAAACGATGATGATTATGGTAGAATATACCATCGGCTTGCCGACCTGGCGTGCCGCTTTTTCAATGAGGGCAATCCGCTGCTGATCCAAATTTTTATCCTTTTTTTCCATGATTGGCCTGTGTAGACTTTAGTGGTATATCAGTTTATCGTTTCATCAATTTCTTCCGTCAGATGCCGGTGTGCATTTTCCACCATCACAATTCCATTGTCCACGATCACTCCGATGGCAATGGCAATACCACTGAGCGACATGATATTGGAGGTAAAGCCCATACGCTGGATGACAATAAAACTGATCAGCACAGCCACCGGGATAGTGATCATGACCACCAGCGAACTGCGCAAATGGAACAGGAAAAACAGGATGACGATGCATACCAGGATGATTTCTTCCACCAGGGTATGCTTTACATTGCCTACAGCGGCTTCAATCAGCACGCTGCGGTCATAGGCAGTCTTAAAATGCACGCCGGGAGGCAATCCTTTTTCCAGTTCTTTCATTTTTATCTTCACTGCCCTGATCACCGCATCTGCATTCTCCCCGTAGCGCATGATCACAATACCACCCACGGCTTCCCCCATCCCATTCTCATCTACTATCCCGAGACGGGAAGCCCCGGTCATCTGCACTGTGGCAATATCTTTCAGGAGCACTGGTACGGAATGACTGGAGGACACGGCAATATTATCCAGGTCACGGATGCTCTTGATATATCCCAGACCCCGGACGATATACCCGGCATCATTCATTTCAAATATTCCGCCCCCTACATCCCTGTTATTCTTCCGGATGGAAGACACGACTTGTTCCAGGGTGATATGGTAATAGTCCAGCTTGACCGGGTCAATAGTTACCTGGTAATCCTTTCGGAAACCCCCAAAGGAAGCCACTTCACTCACCCCGGGTACATTCTGCAGTCCGAACTTCACATACCAGTCCTGGATAGCCCGCTGGTCACCCAGGCTGTAACCCGGAGCATCCAGGGTATACCAGAATACCTGTCCTACTCCGGTCGCATCAGGGCCAAGGGTAGGGACCACGCCATTGGGAAGCGAACGGGAAGCATAATTCAGCCGTTCCAATACCCTATCCCTGGCCCAGTATATATCTGCATCATCATCAAATATGACATAGATAAAGCTCATCCCGAACATGGAGGTAGCCCGGATATCCTTCACCTTGGGTATGCCCTGCAGACTGGTGACCAGCGGAAAAGTGACCTGATCCTCGATGACCTGGGGACCGCGACCCATCCATTGGGTGAAAACAATGACCTGGTTGGCAGAAAGGTCAGGGATAGCATCTATAGGCGTTTTCTGCAAGGACCTAAACCCCCAGATGATCAGGACAACCGAAATGACCAGTACTATGAACCGGTTACGGATGGACCAGGATATTATGCTACCGATCATAATGCAGAATATGGATAAAACTATTGATCAGATAAATGATTAACCTTTGTATTTCAGGTCCTGTCCGGAGCAAAAACCAGCTATTCTTGGGTAATGAAAAATTGAAAACAGGTTAAAGGGGCTTTCACCAATGCGGAGCTGCATTAGTCGGACATAATGGAGAAAGGGATCAAATCCTGATTGAAGAATGCAATAAATAAACGGGGACCCTGTAAGCTGGAGGAGGCCACTGATTTACATATACGGGGTTCATCCACGAATCTGAGAACCTCCGGCTGTTGGAAAAAATGAAGAAAGGGGTCCCAGAAGCATGCAAATTAACAAACTGGATAATCGATGTATTGACCTGGGGATCATGTAATTTGAAGAAACTGCAGACTTCCCGGCAACATGTCTTTTCGGAATGGCTGTTATTTCGTTGCGCATCCCTGCCTGGGTTGGAATAAGCAATTTTTACAGCCCCCGGTCTCCCGCAGCAATAATGAACGCTGTATCCGATGCCCATGACCCCCGTCATGTAAAAAAGCAAAATGGAAATGGAGAACAGTCTTTTCATTAGAACCCGAATTTACAGAAAAAAATCAATACGGATATCCAGGATTGCCCCATCGCCTGATTACTGCAAATATTCAAGGGTAATCCGGATCAACCCTTCAGATGCCTGGAATAACAAGGACAAAGATAGGGGGTCCAGATCTTTCCCTGGTTACAGGTATCGGGGATTAATTTACAGAATTTACGGGTGATAACCGGTGATCTTTGCTGGATTGGGGAAATGGTTGTGTAAAAACTCCCTCGGATTTCCCCTTAAATATCCGAGTTAAAACAGCACCTTTTAATACACATTCTCCATTCGGAAAAAAGATTTAATATTTAACTACGATAATCGTGTCGCTATCATCAGGAAAAAATTCAAATAAAATGAAGGATCGATATGAGTTTGCTGGGTCATATCTTCATAATATTTAGTTTATCAACGGATTTTATATATTCGGAGGAAAGTATGATATTGTCTTTTTATTGTACGTGTAAATTACAAATAATTAATTATTTAATGAAACAAATCAAACTACTTTTACAATTTATTTATCCACATTTTTATCTGCGAAAGCTGAGTTTTTATTATTCAGTCGCTTTATTGTTTCATTTTTTTTTCAAAGCATAGACTATTTGCGATTTCAGCATATTGTCCATAGTTTGGAATATGTTTGTATCCGTTGCTTTTATAAAGATTGATTGCTTCTGGTTGTCTTTTTCCGGTTTCTAATATGCACTTCACGGATGACAATTGAGTTGCCCATATTTCTAATTCAGTCAAAACTTTAGTGGCAATTCCTTTTCCTCTGCTATCAGGTGAAGTGTACATTCGTTTGACTTCCATTATGTTTGGAGCAAATTCTTTTATGGCACCACAACCGATTGGTTTTCCATTTTCGTATGCAACTACGACGTGTTTTATCTTGTCAATTGTATTGAATTGGTCATAAAATGCATGGTCATTCCCGTCTCTTTCTGCTAATTCTGAGTCAAGGTATTTCACTAGTTCAATAAAGTCAGGATTGTCTGTGCCAGTTCTTATTATTTCAATCAACTTCAGTTTTTTAAATAGTGTTGCACAAAGTTCTGGTATTTT
This sequence comes from Chitinophagaceae bacterium, assembly GCA_035533815.1. Classification (GTDB taxonomy): domain Bacteria; phylum Bacteroidota; class Bacteroidia; order Chitinophagales; family Chitinophagaceae; genus JANWKA01. Next base: position 1,104 of record DATLTB010000138.1, on the reverse strand, counting down.
GTTTTATAATACGATATGATCGAATTTTTATCATTAAACTGATCATGAATGACGGAATACATTGGTCCACGCATTGATAGCCAGGCCTAGAAAGTTGGAATCCCTTGCGTTCATGGCAGATCCTGACCGGAAGTATCTGGATTGACCGAGTCATCCTCCCTGAACCTGGTTTCCTCCGGCATACCCGGTCTTGGCCTGAATATCCGTTTCACCGCTTTGCCAAGCCGGTTAAAGTTCTCAATTTGTTCCTGAATGGGAGCCAGGGTGGCATCCGCAGATCCTCCGTTTTCCACCACATTTTGTTCCGGATAAAGCATGATAAAGTTATTCTGCTGAAAATGCCTGTTCAGTTTGCCGGGAATAATATCCATATATGGATCATAGGAGATGGTGCTTTTACGGGCACTGATCACAATCAGCAGGTCATTTCGGGTGATGCTCCGGGAAAGCACCAGGAAGTCTTCCATCTCATCGAATCGGTTATGGTATACCTCCGGTATGCTGTGTGCCTTCCCCAACTCCTGTTCAAACGCCTTGCTGGTCTTCAATGAGCAACAGATATGCAGGTGGGCACCGGCTTGGTTGGCGAGTCCCCGGATTTTGCTGACCCAGTGCGGAAACCCGGTTTCTAGTTCCGCATTATTGGGCATGACCACGATCATCTTTTGGGTGGTATTGATGGGATGCAACAGCTTGCATACATAAACCGTTTGCCAGAAATCCTGTAATATATTACCCAGGGTACTTCCGAAAAGATAATCGCCGGGACGGGTCTTTTCGCTCCATCCGAGGATCAGGTCCGTGGCCAGGATCTCCTTGGCGGCCCGGTTGATCCCGCTGGCTATATTCAGATCCACCCGGGTGATGATTTTAACGGGGTTATCCGTGGCCGAACCATGTATGATCGCCTTTTCCAGCATCCTGTTGCTCATCTGCACCTTTTCTGTAGCTTCCTCGTCATCCTTGACCACGCTCAGGGAATAGATCGGCTCTTTATGCCTGGGATCTTTCAGCATGATCGCCAGATCCATCAGCATCTCAATGGTATGTGGATTATTGATGGGGACCAGGATCTTTTCGGAGATCTCCGTGATTTCCGGGAGT
>DATLTB010000137.1:0-18145 GCA_035533815.1 Chitinophagaceae bacterium | reverse complement strand
AACAAATGGGTGGTCTCTCTGTAAGGAGTTGACCCTTAAAATAATAAGCAATGAAAAGGACCTTTCAGCCCCATAACAGGCGAAGAAAATCCGTCCATGGTTTCAGAAAGCGGATGCAAACCGCCAATGGACGCAAGGTTCTCGCCAGCAGGAGGGCCAAAGGACGAAATAAGCTTACCGTTTCCGATGAATAGGATATTCGCCCCTTAATGCATATGCCATCGGTACCATTGGCTGCCATTTTCCCAAAGAGGAAAAATTAAAAAGCAAAAAACGCATTGAATCCCTTTTCAGGAATGGGCGTTCATTTTCAGTGTACCCTTACCGGGTGATCTGGATGTATACGTCGCTTCCGGGGGCATCAGCTGTTCAGGCAGGTTTTAGCGTACCGTTGAGCCAGTTTTCCCGGGCAACTGACCGAAACCGGATCAAACGGGTCACCCGGGAGGCATGGAGGCTGAACAAAAAAGTATTATTTGATGAATTGCTGGAGCGGAAATTGCAGATGGCCGTTTTTTTTGTATTTACTGCCAAAAAAATAATCCCATTTGAAACGATCCAGGGTAAAATTTCGGTAGTATTAAATCGTTTGATCACTGAATTGCCTGCTGCACCCGGCCTGAGTTCCTGAACATTTTTAAAATGGAGATCCGGATTACCGGCTTAATGAAACTGATTATCAGGTGGTTAGCATTCCCAATCATCCTGTTGATCAAAATATATCAGCTGATGATTTCCCCATGGAAGGGTAATACCTGCAGATACACGCCTACCTGTTCCCAATTTGGCGTAGAAGCTTTAAAGAAATTTGGCCTTTTCAAAGGTGGCTGGTTAACCCTGAAAAGGGTGTTCTCCTGCCATCCCTGGGGTGGTCATGGTTTTGACCCGGTTCCCTGAGAACCATTATTCAAAAATGAAGATGATCAGATTCCTGAGAAAGACCATAGCCAAGATAACCCTGGCCGCACTCGCACTTTCCGGACTTGCATTTTTAGCATACCGTGTTGATGATCATTATTTTGAGATAGCCAAAAACCTGGACATCTTTGCTGCTGTTTACAGAAGCCTGGATACCTATTATGTGGACAGCATTGAACCCGGTAAGTTGATGGGTACGGGAATAGATGCAATGGTAGGTTCGCTGGATCCTTATACCACCTTTTATCCTGAAAATGACCTGAGCGAACTGGAATTTCAGACTACGGGCAAATATGGCGGTATCGGCCTTTCCATCCGCCAGATCCATGATTCCACTATAGTTTCTGACATCTATTCCGGAAGTCCAGTGGACCAGGCCGGTATACGGGCCGGAGATATCATTATTTCAATCAATGGGCAGCAAGCCACTTCACTAAATGATGGGCAAATCAGTAAAATGCTTAAAGGGGCCCCGGGGACAAGCCTCCGGCTGGTCCTCCAGAATCCATGGACTGGCATCCGGACAGAGAAAACCATCATCCGCCGGGAGATAGATATCCGGAGTGTGGCTTATGCAGGAATGGTGAATACCCAGGTAGGATATATCAAAATGATGCAGTTCACCCAGTTTAGTGCCAATGAGGTGTCCGATGCCCTGGACAGCCTGAAATCAAAAAATCCCGCCATGACAGGGGTGATCATTGACCTGCGCGGGAACCCCGGAGGATTACTGGATGAAGCCGTGAAAATGTCCAGTCTTTTTGTCGGACATGACCAGACTGTAGTAAGTACAAGGGGTAAAATTGCCAGCTGGAACCGGGATTACAGGACGGGAGAGATTGCTAAAGACGCAGGGATCCGCCTGGCCGTCCTGACTAACCGGATGTCTGCATCCGCTTCCGAGATCTTTGCCGGAGCCATGCAGGACCTGGACCGGGGGGTTATTATAGGTCAGCGGTCCTTTGGCAAAGGTTTAGTCCAAACAACCCGGGACCTCCCATATAATTCCAAGCTCAAACTGACAGTGGCCAAATATTACACGCCCAGCGGGAGATGCATCCAGGCTATTGATTATTCCCACGCAGCAACTGACGGTGGATTGTATTATATTCCGGATTCCCTGAGAAAAACTTTCAGGACCCGGGACGGCAGGATAGTCAGGGATGGTGGTGGCATTGAACCCGATGTCCACTTACCTCCGGATTACCTCAGTGACATTTCCATGGCATTGCTGGAAAAGAATTATATTTTTGAATTCGCCACCCAGTATTACTATACTCACCCGCTGGCCCCTGAATCGGCCATGGATTTTAAAATTACCAATGAAGATTACCAGCGTTTCCTCACGTTTATATCAGGAAAGGATTTTGATTATCAAACGCGCTCAGAAGATGTCCTGGAGGATTTTGAAAAAACCGCTAAAAAGGATGGCTACTTCAATGATGTCTCCACTCAGTTTGATGCCCTGAAAAAACAACTTGACCTGGAAAAACAGAAGGATATCCTCAAAAATAGCCAGGAAATAAAAAACCTCCTGGAAGAAGAAATTATCGGAAGGTATTATCTGGAGCAGGGACGGATCGCCCGGAGCCTGGGTTTTGATCCGGAAGTGACTGAAGCAGCTGCCGTATTGCAGGATTCCACCCACTATAATGACTTGCTGGGCAGAAAGGACAGCCTTTCCCTGCAGCACCAATCTGCGTTTGCTGAAGTCCATTGAATCCTTTGGTCCTGTTCAGTCCGGTATTGGAATAATCTTCCTGAACGGGCTTCAATAAAAGGTACCCGGCTTTTGGGAACCTGAAAGCCTATTTTAACCTGATTTAAAATATTGTATTATTGCAATCCCAATAGATATTCCGGGAACAAATACCTCCTTCTCATGGAAAACAGCGTTGTTTTTATTTTTTACCTCTGCAGTTTATTTTCATTGCGGAATTTCCGGGTTATTCCTGTAAATACACCATCGGTTTTTGAGGAGCGTTTCCCTGACAGTACCCATTTTCCCCAAAATACCGGTAAACTGCCTGTATCCAATCCATCAAAAATCCGGGTTGGGATTTCCGATCTCCATAAACGGAATACATTCCCTGCCGGCAAAGTAATTCCCTTACCTGGCATAATCTCAATGACTACCGGTAAAATGGCGATGAATGCTTTCGCAGATACTGAACCACGCCAATATGGCCTTCCTTTTTTGAAAGTGCCTGAAACCAGGGATATTATCATGTACGAAATCAATATACATGCATTCAGTCCGACGGATAATTTATCTGGGGTAATAAAGGGTCTGAATTCCATTAAGGCATTAGGCGCTAATGTAATTTGGTTGATGCCGATTTACCCCGTTGGGAAGCTAAAATCAATAGGTTCACCCTATTGTGTCCGGAATTTCGAAAAGATAAACCCGGAATTCGGTTCCCTGAATGAGCTCCGCAACCTGGTCATCCAAGCCCACCGAAGGGGAATGAGTGTTATTCTGGACTGGGTTGCAGATCACAGTTCCTGGGATAATCCCTGGATTAGCCATAAAGCCTGGTACCAGCAGGACGGATCGGGAAATATCATCAGCCCTCCCGGGACAGGATGGAAAGATGTGGCTGCCCTGGACTACCACAATCCTGACATGCGGATGGCGATGATAAGGGCCATGAAATACTGGATTTTAGCTGCTAATATTGATGGATACCGGTGTGATGCCGCTGACCGGATTCCAGAAGACTTTTGGCAACAGGCGATCGATTCCCTGAAAGCCATCCCCCATCATAAACTCATTCTTTTAGCCGAAGGGAATTCAGCAAGGAATTTCAAAGCGGGCTTTCAGATGAATTATGGTTGGGATTTCTATAAAAGGTTGAAAGAAGTATTCGAAAAAGACAGCGTCGCCAGTATGTTGGCCACCGCAGACAAAGCGGAAAATCAATATGTCCCTGCCGGTGATGAAATACTCCGGTTCACTTCCAATCATGATTTAGACCAGGATGATAACACCCCGATCGCTTTATTCCATCAAAAGCAGGGTTCCCTGGCCGCATTTGTGCTTGCATTGACCATTGGAGGTGTACCGCTAATTTATGACGGACAGGAAGTGGGCTGCCCTGTACGACTATCCATATACAGGAAAAACCCCATTGACTGGAGCACCAACCGGGGAATGTGGATCGTATATAAGCAATTGATCTCTATCCGCAAAACAAGTGAAGCGATTAAAAAAGGCAGGATCCACTGGTATGGAAATAAGGATGTTGCCGCCTATGAACGTCAGTCAGGAGCACAAAAAGTACTGGTACTGGTCAATGTCCGGGATAAGCAAATTAAGTATATACCGGATCCTTCCATTGCAGGGACAATTTGGCTTAATGCCCTGGATCATGATAAGCGGGTCAAATTACCAGCCAGCATAAGCCTGAAACCATTTGCATATCAGATACTGAAAAGCCCCATGCCAAAAGTAGGAAGCGGTCCGGGTAAATAACCGTCCGGTTTTTTACCCGGATTCCTCTCAGTTGAAATAAGGGTAAACATTGAATATTCATTCCAGCACTTTTTTATATCTGCCGGAAAATCCTGCTGGCGAGGTTACCCTGTATGGTTACCGGCTATTTGGTGATAACCGGTCATTGCCTTACCAGCTCCTTTTTGAAGATCTCATTGCCGGAACTGATTTCAATAAAATATATGCCGCCTGGAAGATGAGATAAATCCAGTTGAATGCTTCCCGCAGATTCTATGGTGATTCCCGCAGGGCACTGTTCCCCTTTTGCATTGACCAGGATCACCCCGGTGGTATTCCAGCCAACTGGAGCCAGGATATGGACTGTGCCGTTTGTTGGATTGGGAAAAACCATCCATCCCCCGCCCGATGCAGCCTGATAACTGATTTTCCGGACCAGGGAGTAAACAGACCGACCATCCTGGTCCACCTGTTTGAGGCGATACCAGGATATCCCGTTGAGGGGACTATTGTCGTTGTACCCATAGTTCAATTCAACAGATGAATTTCCCGCTGCTGCAACTTTTCCTATTGTAGTCCAGGTGGTGCTGTCCGGACTGCGTTCAATAGTAAAATAGGCAGTATTTACCTCTGAAGAAGTCTGCCAGCTGAGCTTCACCGTTCCCAGTAAGGGCGTTGCAGAAAAATTAATCACTTCGGACTGTAGGGCCAGGGAAGAATCATTCACCCAAACAGAAAAACTCCGGGGAGGAAGTTCCAGGTAAACAGTATTTCCCGAGCTCAGCGGGGTATTCGAAAAATCACTGTGATTCAAGGCATCGTAAAATTCACTCCCAGCCACCAATGTTCCCCCATGCGTGTCTATCTGTTGTTGAAGTTTCAGGGTATCAGCGGCAAAATTGATGGCCACCAGCACATCTTTCCCTGAAGGCCCCCCGCTGATCTGATAGATCAGGGTGGTGGAAGGGCCTGCACCGGCTGGAGCAGACAGATAATCCGTGGGTGCCCCCAGATAAGCCGACCCCAGGGCATTCAAATATTCCACGGTCGGAGCATTGAAAATATATTTTTTGTGGAGGGCTATCAGGCTGTCAATGATCGGTTTCAGGTATACATCAGGATAGTTAGGAAGGCTTCCCCCGAAATAATCAGGATAAAATACACAGGGAATACCGATGGAATTATCCGTGAAAATATAGGCATATGCCAATATGGGATCATGCTGTATGGGATCACCGGGATTGCGGAGGTCATGGTTATTGATAAAGGTCACTGCATTTAGCGGTGATCCGCCATTATGTGCAATGCCAGAAGTATAAATGTTACGTACATCAAACCCAGCCTGATCGCAGGCATTCTTAAGTGTCATTCTTAACGGAAAATCAAAGGCCCGGACATTGATGGCAGAAATTGCAGCAGCTGACATATAGGATTTGACGGCATTGATCCAGCCGGTTACATCACTGACTGTATAGTCGAAATTTTCCCCTACCACCAGCCCGGGGTTGATCGAGAGGTCATTTAATGCAGTCAATAACTGTCCGGCAAACTTCGGGTTGAAATCCGAGACTGCATCCATCCGGAATCCCCTGACTCCGACAGTATTCCAAAGCCATTCGGTCCAGTTGATCAGGGCAGTGTCTGTGGCTGGATTGTCCTGGTCATAATCATAAAAGAAATATGGATAATCCCAGTTTTTACCCAGGTATGAACAGTCAATGCCATTTGGATGAAAATTGGTATAATTCATCCGGCCCTGACCGCTGGCCACATGGGTGAAGTCGGTGTAGGTCTGTAATACAAGCTGACCGGTTATATCCTTACTGGAGATGGTACTATCCACCACTCCGTAGATCCGGTGATCCGAATACTGTCCGTTCAGATTGGATATATACAGGTAAAGGGTATCTCCAGCAGGATTAAAGTCCGAATTTCCGATATGTATATGGTATTCATCGGTGAAACATCCCCCGACATCCAGTCCCCCGTCAGAAGTCGTGGCATTCATATTGACTCCGAGGGGAACGGTATTAAAGGGTTGCCCGCAGTCCATTCCGCCATCAGGTTTTATCTGCTCCAGGACCCCTTGATTCTGATAGCCCACGGTATTGGTCTGGGCATAAAAAGTGTATGGAAAATTAAAATACCTGCTGCTTTGCGACAATGAACTGATTTTAAAATAATAATCGCCTGCCCCGTTCCCCGAACTTCCTCCCAGGGGAAGGATGTAACGGAACCGGTCAGAAGGATAGGGATTGAAATTAGGGTCATTATACAAAGGATTGGTAGCACAGGCGGCTGTATGGGCGCTGTCCACATAGGCTTGTACGACGGGGTTATTTTCTGCCAGGCCTCCGTTACGGTGATTATAGATCACATCGGCAATGGCATTCAGGTGACTGTTTTTAAATGCTGCGATCAGGCTGGCTACGTCTGAGGCAGATCCGAATCCTGTGGGTCCCAGTCCATATGCGCCCAGGTCATAGAGATCATAGGGATCATATCCATTGCTGGTGTTGCCGGAACTGGCCCGGTAAAATGGAGGCAACCAGACATAGGTAAACCCCGCCTGTGCAATCTGGGAAGCTTTGCTGGCGAGGGTATCAGCCCAGTCGAAGCCATTTCCGGTCTTGGGGAAATTCCAGTAAAATCCCTGCATCATGAAATCCTGCGCTTGCGAAGCACCAGGTTTCATGATCCAAAATATCAGGACAAAAATTATCCCCCATCGAGATCTACCCATACATTCCAGTAATATCAGTCCTCCTCTTCAATGAATTGTCCCTTAACCTTGCTCAGGCATGATCAGGGCTTGTTATCCAGGCTGAAATGGAAAAAGTTACCTTCCTATGAAGAAAGATAACTTTTTCCAGCTTTTGTCATTGCATTAAACTTTTTTTATCCGGTAGGTGTAATTACCGGCTGATGTAAGGTCCAGGGTAATGGTATAATTACCGCTTCCCTGAATGGGGACCGAGATATTAGTTCCGTTATAATCCAATCCACCGTTATCATACCCGAAATTGAGGGCCCAGGCATTGTTTGCCCGGAACTTAAATTGTCCGGTGCTGACCAGGGCGACTGTGACGCTCCAGGTATCCGTGGTCGGATCAAATGTCATCGGCGTATCCGTGTTCCAGCCGCCGGGTGTGGCACTTCCTATGACCCCCCAGGTAGTGATCAGGGTAGCTCCCCAGACAGCTGGTGTGGGGTTCAGGTCCGCGGTCAACAGGTAATATCCGGAAGCCGGAACGAACAGGTTGCCACCGGTAGTATTCATCGTACCGGTTACAGAGCCATTGGTTTCCGTGCTGCTTAGCCATCCGTAACTGCTGTTCCAGTTAGGTGCAGGTGTATACTTAAACTGAAAAGTTCCTCCGGGAGGGAAATACACATACCCTTCATACACATTATTGGCATGCACAGAGGCCAGGGTAGGCGCTACTGCCGGATTCCATCCCTGGTAATCTCCGGGCACCCAGAGAGAGGGAAAAATGATCACGATCTTAAATGGGGTCACGGTCATGGGAAATACATTCGAATAAATGGAGGAGACCGTGGATGGTGCAGTGATTACCCCATTTTGAAGAATATCGGCTTTAACCCGGACAACTACCGGACTGGCCGTGTTTGCCGGTAATCCCAGGGTCTGGTAAGCCAACTGATTAAATGCCTGGGTAGTATATCCCAAAGTCAGGGTGTTGATTCCTACTGTCACACTGGTGGGATTATTGAAGCTGTCCGAAGGAGTGTCAAACTGCAGGGTATAGGTTACATCTGCATTATATCCATAGGTCACCTTGGGCCAGGAGAACGTTACGGCATTCTCGGTATCCTTGGTGCTGTCCAGCACCAGGGTGGCTGAAGACGCAGTAAGCTGCGGTGAAGTGCCTGGGATCAGGATGGGCCGCACCTCTTTTTTCTGGCAGGAAGAAAGGACCGCAAGGGCGATCCCGGCTACCGGTATCAGGTTACTGAAAAAACGTTTCATGGTTATTGTTTTTTATGCTTTCAACAATATATAAAGTCAATATCCGGGGTTCTGTTTCAGGTTAGGGTTGGCCACCATGTCTGTGGCAGAAATCGGGTACAGGTTATAATGGCTGTCCACGCCAGTTCCGGCTTCCACGCCTCCCTTGAAAGGCCATAAATAAGTGCCTCCCGTGAATTCCCCGAACCGGATGAGGTCCGTCCTGCGCACTGCTTCCCAGTACAATTCCCTTCCCCGTTCATCCAGGATAAACGAAAGGGTCAGCTGTCCTGCATTAATATCCCCTGAAGTTCCCCCATAAGCCCGCTCCCTGACCAGGTTGACATAATTCAGCGCTGTGGTCAGGTCTCCGCCACTGCCTCCCCTAAGGACGGCTTCGGCATAAGTTAAATAAGTTTCAGCCAGCCTGAAAAGGGGAAAATCAGTATCCACAAAGGTCTTAGTCGGATCAGAGCCCGGTTGTCCTGTTGAGCTGACATTCTTAAATTTTCCAATGGCATATCCGTCCCCGAAATTACCCATGGTTTTGATAGCCAGTGTCTGTCCATTGGTATAGAACATTGCCCGGTGATCCGTATTGCCGGACGGATCGGGGAAAAGATTGACAAAGGCTGCCGTAGTCCGCAGGCCTGCCCATCCTCCTCCCGGAGCAACTCCGAATTGGGTGGGATCCATATTGCCGCCGATTTCGGCATGTACCAGGAAGGTAGTATTCCCATAAGATTGGGAAGTCACCCCATTGGCCCTGATGGCAAAAATGATCTCGCCGGTCGATTCATTATCCGTTTCAAACAACTGGGCGTAATTGGTAGCCAGCTTATAAGCTCCGGAGGCAATGATCTTGTTGCAATAGGTGATACAATCGGTATACCTGGCCTGGCCGGTATATACCTGCGCATTCAGGTAGAGCCGGGCCAGCAGGGCCCATACGGCACCCTGGTCCGCCCTGCCCACTTCATTCTTACCAGGAGGCGGTAGGATATTCTGAATGGCCAGCAGCTCGGACTCCACGTAGTTGAACAGGCTATCCCTCATTATCTGCTTGGGGAAGAAAGATCCCACTGGATCTTTTTCAGTGGTAAAAGGCACATTGCCGAACATATCCAGCGCAGTCCAGTAAGCAAAAGCCCTCAAAAAACGGGCCTCTCCCCGGTAGATGGCAATATTAGCCGTATCAGCCGATGTAAAGCCCGATGTGTTCAGGTGTGCTGTTTCCCGCAAAAATTCATTGCAGGCAGCCGTTTCAAAGAAAATGCGATCATACATCAGCTGGATGAAATACCCATTGGGGGTCCAGTTCATATTATGATAAGCCTGCAGGTCATGGTCATTCCAGCCGATCACCGCTTCATCGGTAGGCAACTCTTCCGCTTCCCAATAATTGCGGAGAAACACATTGGATCCCACATCTGAAGTATTGATATCCGGGTAGCCGGCGACATCCTGGCCGCTCAGGGAAAGACCTCCATAGAGTTTGGCCAGAGCTTCTTTGACCCCTGCAGGGCTGCTAAACACCACCTTGGAAGTGGTCTGGACAATGGGGTAACGGTTTAGATCCTTGGTGCACGAGGTCACTGCCTGGGCAAGGACCAGTGCCACAATACCGGTATATTTAAAATTCCTTTTCATATATTAAAGTTTTTATATTAAAAGTCTGCATTGATACCCAGGGAATAGATACGCGGCCTGGGATAGATATTGTTGTCCAGACCACCATAGATCTCGGGGTCAAGCCCGGAATATTTTGTGATCACAAACACATTCTGCACGATTGCGGACAGTTTGAGGGTTAACTTCCTGTTGAACACCTGCCCGAAATCATATCCCAGACTGATATTATCCATACGGAGGAAGGAGGCATTCTCAATATAGTAATCGGAAAAGTACTGGCTGTTCACGAAGCCCGTTTTCAGATAATCCGTATTCAGGTTCCCGATAAATCCCAGGGAGGTCAGCATGCCGTTCAGGGTTCCACCCGCCTTGACATTGTTATACATGTAATTGCCGACGCTTCCATGCATGGACATGGACAGGTCCCAGTGCTTATAGCTCAGTTCAGTCGAGAAGCCCAGGGTAAAGGTGGGGTTGGGCGATTGGTAGCGGTAAAACAGGTTACCGGGATTATTGTTCACATCTGCATATACGCCTTCAACGGGCTTCCCGGTTTTATCATAAACCTGTTTATATACATAAAAGGAATAGGCCGGGTATCCGACGGACAGGATCTGGATGGTATTGCCGGTCCCACCTCCTACCCCACCAACCAGGATTCCAGCTGAAGTATCGGTAGCCTGCTTACTGAGCTTGGTGATCTTATTCTGATTATAGGTGATATTGAAACCCAGATTCCAGGTAATGTCTCTATTCCTTACCGGAATGACATTGATATCGAATTCCACTCCCTTGTTCTCAATGCTGCCCACATTGGTAAACACGTGGTTGCTCAGGTTAGAACCCTGCGCAGTGGGAATATCTGCCAGCAGGTTGGTGGTCGTTTTGTAGTAAACGTCCAGAGAACCGTAAATGAGCCCATTAATAAACCCGTAATCTATACCTCCGTTATAGGTAGCCGTTTGTTCCCATTTGATATTGGGGTCATAAGGCTCAGCCCGATAGGTAAAAGAAGACCCATTACCAAAAGGATACTGGGCGACATTGCTACTGAGGGTGTAAACCGGGAGGTACGGATAATCATTTCCGATATCCTGATTCCCGGTGAGCCCATAACCCAGGCGAAGTTTCAGGTTGGAAACCGCACGGGAATGTTTCAGGAAGTTTTCCTGACTAATCAGCCAGGCGAAGGCTGCAGAGGGAAAAAGTCCCCACCGGTTTGCCGGACTGAACCGGGAAGATCCATCCCGGCGAATGGAAGCAGTCAGGATATATTTATCTGCCAGGGAATAATTCAGCCTGGCATAATAAGAAAGCAGGGTGCTTTCAGTGGAATCAGCAATTGGAAGGCTCAACACGGTACCCACATCATTTTTATTCGGATATGCCGGTGCTGCCAGGTAATAATCCTCGTAGGAATATCCTGCGGTCAGGTCAACATGGCTCTTGATGCTGGGGATTTCCTTCACATAGTTTAAATAGAAATCAAAAACCTCATCCCGTTTATACTGCGAATACTGAGTATTGTATCCTTCCTGGTTATAGTCAAGGGCTGCATAAGGGGGTATATATACGGTGCCTTTACTGCTTGATATGTCGTAACCGGTGTTCAGGTCCGCGCTGAGTCCAGGTACAAATGGCATCGCGTAATTCAGGTCAATATTGGCAATGCTCCTTTTCGCCGTGCTGGTGCTGTTATATAGCTCCAGGGCTGCAAGGGGATTGCGGGTAGCCAGCTGGATGGGAGCACCACTGGTATCGGTCCATTCAAAATAGCCTCCCAGCTTATTTCCTGATGCATATACCGGCCGGGTGGGGTCCATATTCACCGCATACCCGATTGCACTTTGATTGGCAAACCGGTTATTATTGATGGCTCCTTTGAAGTTCAGGTCCACATGCAGGTTGCCATTGAACAGGGTTGGACTAAGGTTCAGGTCAACAGATGACCGGTCGAAGGTATTGGTCTTGAGGATGCCTGCCTGATTATTATATTCCAGGGAAAGACGGTATGGCAGATTCTTCACCCCCCCGCTAAAGGACAGGTTGTTATCCGTACCGAAAGCGGCCTGATAGATCTGGTTCTGCCAGTTTGTATTGACTGTGGTATCAGTACCCAACAAAGCTATCTGGGAGGCAGTGCCGAATTTATTAACAATCTGCCTGACCTGACTGGCATTCAGGACAGGTACTTCATTCACTTTGACAGATTCTGAATTAATGGAACTGAAATGCACCCTCAGCTTGCCTCCGGCTTTCCCTTTTTTTGTGGTCACGATGATGACCCCGTTAGAAGCACGGTTACCATAAATGGCTGCTGCTGAAGCATCTTTCAATATGGTGATTGATGCAATATCCGCCGGATTGATTAGGGAAAGGGCATTGGGCGTTCCTGAAATCCCATTATTGTCCACAGGCACCCCGTCAATGACAATCAGGGGGTCATTGCTGGCATTCAGGGAAGAACCTCCCCGTATCCGGATGGTGCTGCCATTCCCGGGGGCTCCCCCGTTGGAAGTAACCACCACACCCGCGACTTTACCCGTAATGAGTTGATCCGGTGAAGTAATCTGTCCCGTATTAAAGTCCTTCTGGGTTACCGTGGCAATGGAACCGGTTACATCCTTTTGCTTTTCCGTGCCATAACCTACTACGACCACTTCGTTCAGTGCTGAATTGGAAGAACTCAGGGCAATATGCATATTGCCCGGCCCAATGACCACAGTTTTCGTGTTGTAGCCGACATAAGAAACCGTTAAGGTCTGAACAGATTCAGGTACACTCAACTGAAAATTACCTTTTGCATCAGTTGAAGTACCGATCGGTGTTCCTGTTGCATTCACAGTAACCCCGACCAATGAAGTCCTGTCAGTTGAATCTGAGACCACCCCTTTGACAATCCTGTTCTGAGACCATGCTCCCAGGCTTAGGATCAGGAAAGGCAGGAACAGGAATTTTTGTAAATTTCTAATGATCATAGCGGAATATTTAAATTGTGTTAGCTGATATACAGGGTAAGATTAAGGAAACTGAAAATTTAATGTGTAAAAAAAACACATTTCATTAAACTTTTAAAATAATATATACAAAAAGATTAAAAGACTAATGTAAACGTTTGCATTGATTTCACAAAATTTTAGTCAAAATTAATTTCAGTCGATGACTTTTTGGCGTTGGGAGGAACTCCGGAATATGGGCAGCGGCTGCAGGATGATTTTTTTGTTATTGTTCAAGGCAGGCTCCTTACCCGATATGATCTCCAGCAATAATTTAGTGGCTTCACTGCCCATCAGGATAGTCTGTTGGTCAATGGTGGACAGGCTGGGCGTAATGTGTTCCCCGAACATCTCAGCGGCAAAACCCACTACCCCGAATTCATCTGGTATGTCAATCTTTCTTTCCTTGAGCTCCTTGATTACGCCAAGTGCAGTAAAATCTTCCACGGCAAACACGGCATCGGGAGGATTAGGCAACTGCAAAAAGCGGTCAATGGCCATCCTCCCCGATTCAATGGACACCGAGCCGGTATAAATGAGTTCCTGGTCGATGGGCATATGGTAGTTTTGCAAAGCTCCCATGTATCCTTTCATCCGGTCATTGAATATCTTGATATGCTGCTGGCCCGAAATATGGGCTATGCGGTGATACCCCTGCAGGATCAGGTGTTCTGTGGCAAAATAAGCACCCAGATAATCATCAATGACGACCGAAGGAATGCCCAGTTCATCGTTCGCCCGGTCAAAAAAGACCAGGGGTATCCCCCTTTTCTTGACTTCCGTGTAATGGGAATAATCTACGGTTTCCTTGGCAATGGAGGCGATGATTCCGTCCACCCGGGCACTAATAAAAGTTTCCATACCTTTTACTTCATGCTCCCACTTTTCATTGGACTGATATATCAACACATTATATCCATTCCTGTTTGCTATATTCTCAATCCCATGCACAACAGAACCAAAGAAATTTATTTCCGCGCTGGGGATCATCACCCCAATGACATGGGTTTTACCCGACCTAAGTGAAGAAGCAATCCGGTTATGGTTATAGTTTAACTTTTCAGCGGTTTTCAGGACGTTTTTCTTTGTTTCCTCGCTGATTCCGGGATGATTGTTAAGGGCCCGGGAAACTGTTGCTGCAGTGGTGTTCAGCTGCCTAGCAATATCCGCAATGGTTGTTCTGTATAGGGCCAAAGTGAAAGGCTTAAAAGAAAAATAAGCTATTAAAGACCAAAATATTAAAATTTATCCATAAACATTGATAATAAAAAAAGGGATTGCCAGGCAAATACCCCTTTCATTCCAAGACTAGGATATGGAATAAATTAACGGGAACAGTTTGCAGGTGCTTTCCTTTGGTGCGGAACTGGACTGGGCAGGCTGGATTATTTTATGGCAGCTCCATATCGCTTTTCAGCCTCCTTCCAGTCAATGACATTCCAGTAAGCCTGTATATAATCAGCGCGGCGGTTCTGGTACCTGAGGTAATAAGCATGTTCCCAAACATCAAGGCCCAGTACCGGAATGCCTTTCTTATCAGCCACATCCATCAGCGGATTATCCTGGTTCGGGGTAGAGCATATGCATAACTTACCCCCGCTGACACATAACCATGCCCATCCGCTGCCAAACCTGCCCATTGCGGCCTTTGCAAATTCTTCCCTGAACTTGTCAAATCCACCAAGATCAGATTCAAGGGTGGACCCGAGTTGTCCGGAAGGTTTACCTCCCGATTGGGGAGCCAGTGAAGTCCAGAAAAAAGAATGGTTAAAATGACCTCCTCCGTTATTCCTGACGGCAGCAGGATATTTGGATACGTTTTTCAGGATTTCATCCAAACTCTTGTTTTCCGCTTCAGTACCGACTATGGCATTGTTCAGATTGGTTACATAGGCCTGATGATGCTTGTCATGATGAATCTCCATGGTCAATTTGTCAAAGCTGGGCTCCAGGGCATCAGGTAAATAGGGTAGACTGGGAAGGGTAAAAGCCATAAAATAAATATATTGAGTTAACTTGTTTAACAAATTTAACCCAAGCTACGGTAAAAATCAAATCTTCCTTTCTGATGATTAGCCGGGGTATTCAGATCCTGAACCAGGGATGGGGTCCCAATGCAGTCCTGAAAGGCCAGGGTATGGCAACCAGGATAAGAATTAACGCCACACCGAAATAAATCAGGGCTTTGCGGTGTTTATCGCGGTCACTTTTTGCCTTTTTGACCACCGTTCTCCCGATATGGACAATCACCCAGGCCAACAGCATGGTGCCTGCATGTTCTACTGTGAAAAACCGGGTGGCTTTATCTCCGATATTCCAGTGAATCAGCCTGGATCCCCAGCCTTCACTGAAGTACAGGAACAGACCAATGACCAGTTGAATATCACAGGAAATCATGAACAACAGGCTGCTTCTGTTATCATTGGTTGAATATGGACACTTGGAAATAATACCCTTTACGGCACTGATCACCGCCCAGCATGCAGTAAGCAGGACCGCCCACCGCAGCAAGCTGTGAATGATCAGGAAAATCATATCCATGAGGTTTGGGATTTCGGCAAATGTAGCGCTCATCCCCGGATAAGTATTAATTTTTTGAAATATCCGAAAATTTACTAATTTTGTTAGTAATACGAGCTAAAAGAGTTAGTATTCTCACTTGTACAATCGATCGTATGGCGCTAGTCAATCAGAATATTAAATACCTACGGAAACTCCGGGAATGGACCCAGGAGGAAATGGCCGGAAAACTGGGAATAAAGCGGTCCCTGCTTGGCGCCTATGAAGAAGGCAGGGCAGAACCACGGACCGATGTGCTGGAATCAGTCAGTGATATGTTCCGGATACAGATTGATGATCTGCTGCGAAGGGACCTGAGTTCCCCAAAAGATAGCTTACTACAAAAAAGGAAGCAGTTAAAATCATATTCCCGGCAGCAAATTGTTTTCATCCCAATCAAGGCAGCAGCAGGTTATCTGTCAGGGTATGCCGATGGTGAATTCATTGAAGAACTGAACAGTTTTACGCTTCCCATGCTGGATGCGGGTGAATACCGGGCTTTTGAGATTAGCGGCGATTCCATGCTTCCCTTAGAATCCGGCTCCGTGGTTGTTGGACACAAAGTGGAAGGATGGGATGATATCAGAAATAACCAGACTTACATTGTGGTAACTCAAAATGAAGGGATTGCATATAAGCGTTTACTGAAAAGCAATCGCACTAAATCAAAAATCACCCTGGTGTCCGACAACCCGGCCTATGAGGCTTACCCGGTGATGATGGAAAGCATCCTCGAACTCTGGCAGACAGATGCCGTCATCAGCCGGCTTAACCAGAAACAACATATGACCGTAAACCATCTTGCCGGCATTGTCAATCATCTCCAGCAGCAAGTTACTGTGCTAAAAAAGAAAGTACATTAAGTGCTTTGATTTATAACGGATGTTCATAATTTATGGAACGTAGATATCCATGATAACTATTTGACCTATAATCACCTAGCGCCTTTTCTGCAGGGCTTTATAGGTGACCACATCCAAAGAACTTACCGGCAATACGGTGGGTAGCTTGACAGCCGCTTTTTCCAATAATTCCCGGCTGATCTCATCGGGCTCCAATACGCGTAGCATCTTTGGATTCCCTCTCCCTTTTATTGCGCTTATTCTGGCCAGACTGTTCATGCCTTCCTGAACCGTGATATTCATATCCGACCAGGTGGCCCTCAAATACTTTTCAATCATATAGGCAAACATACAAACTAACAGATAGGCTCGGGTACGTGCTTCGCTGCGCAGATAGATCGGGCGGATTTCCAGGCTGCTTTTCTCTGTCCGGAACGCCCATTCTACTTTGGATAAATCCTTGTACCGATCATGGACCCCTTTAGTATTCAGGGCTCCGGCTTTCAGATCGGTTTTTACCACATAACATCCGTCTAACTGGCGGCTATGGTCTAATTTATCCTGGTCAATGCTGATACGCAGCGATCTTTGCCCTTCTGCTTCTAGCTGTACCGTGATAATATTTGATAGCTTCAGTTTACCGATATATCTATTGAGGTGATTTTGCTGAACCGGGACACTGGCACGGGGATGTGCTTTTAGATAATCATTGGCCTTGTTCACCTTGATGCTGATGGCCTGGATCCGCTGCTGCCTGTTTTGATTGACCTGTGCTGCCCTTACCGGGTTACGCTTTAGGATATAGCGGAGCTCACTGCCACTGTCATATACTTCGGCCAACTGATCGGTAAATAGTTCCAGCTGAATGACCCCCTTTATGATCAGGCTCTCTATCTGGGGTTTGGTGATCGAGGATATAAACCGGTAGTTCTCCTTACCCAGCTGGTCTATCTGGATACTTTTGAGCATCCCCTTGTCACCGACCAGGGTAATATAGCGGCATCCGTAACGGGATTTTAATTTTTCTATCTGGTTGTCTATGGTTGCCGTATCGGTGGTGTTACCCCGGAATGCTTCTATGGCCAAGGGGTTGCCTTTAGCATCAGTCAGTAGTCCGTATACGATTTGCTTTTTACCCTTTTTCTTATCCCGGTTATAGCCATAATCGGCCAGTTCATTACACTGTCCTTCCAGATACGAGGAACTCACGTCATATAAAAATACTTCAGGCTTCTGTCCCTGATGCTGTTTACCCCACTGCTGATAAATGTTTTTTTCTACCTGTGGGTATTGCTCATAAAGCCAATCCAGGGCAGCGTAAAGCATATTCTCATTCAGGGATGTCATATTGAGCCACTCGCAACCATAGTGCTGCTGGGCCAGCCTAACTGCCGAAAGGCGGGATCCCTGGTTAATCAGCCGGGCCATGATCATCCATAATACACAGGCTGCATCAGGGCTGTTACCCAGGATGGCGGTAATACCCAATCTCCCCATGACCTGATACAGCAATACCCCCGGACCCACGATTTTATCATATTGCAGATGCCCGTTTAATAGTTCCTTCAGATAGGGTAACTCCTGGGCATATTGAAAGGCAATTTTAATGGCCTCAATCTTATCATCGGGCAGATTAGAGAGATTAGCCATCGTTCTTTTCTTCACGGCTTTACCTTCCCGGTAACTTTCCCGGACCAGTACGCGGCGATAGGATTTACCATTACTGTGCAGCTGATGATCGTCAATAAACATGGTGGCTACATAAATAAGCCAC
>DATLTB010000136.1:0-2244 GCA_035533815.1 Chitinophagaceae bacterium | reverse complement strand
CTTCCCTGATTGATGCTTGCTGATGGGACGCAAGGTCCTGCTGGACTATGCTGACTTGTATTGATGCCTGCTTTTCGGAATATATCCGGGAAAATATCCACCTGCTCCTATCATAGTTACCTATGGAAATCAGCCATCTGGGGCTTTCAGGGACAAGAAGTAACAGTAAAAAGAAAATAACTGAAGGGATCACCGCCGCACCCA
Organism: Chitinophagaceae bacterium; assembly: GCA_035533815.1. GTDB lineage: Bacteria > Bacteroidota > Bacteroidia > Chitinophagales > Chitinophagaceae > JANWKA01. The sequence continues at coordinate 2,040 of DATLTB010000136.1, read as the reverse complement.
TCATATATCTCCAGTAATTATGCATGTCAAGCCCCATCCAACCTCCATAGACGATCCAGTAATTGGATATAAAAGAAAGCAAAATACCAGAGACAATAGCCAGTTGCTGCAGCATACCCAGCCTGCCGCGGAAGGCAGGGGGAGCGATTTCGGAAATATAGATCGGTGCAGTTGTCGAAGCTATCCCGATTGCTAACCCCCCAATGAACCTAAAAACAACCAGGATTCCGAAACTTCCGGCCAGTCCGCTTCCTGCAGCAGCAAGGATATAAAGCATAGCAGCCACCTGCAGCATGCTCTTTCGGCCAAACCTGTCGGCAAACCTGCCTGCAAATAATGCACCTGGTATACAACCGATTGAAGTGGCTGCTACCACAAGTCCCAATGAAGCCGGGTTCAGGTTAAAATAAACTGCCAAATAGTGCAGAGTTCCGCTGATCACTGCAGTGTCAAACCCGAATAACAGTCCGCCAAGGGCGGCTACGCATGCAATGACCAGGGTAAATCCTTTTATAGTGATTTTCTCCATGATAGTTAAATCAGTATAGTGCCAAAATACTGAAAAACTGCTCAGCGCTCGTTTTTACTTTCTTTCCGTTAATCTTCGTGCAACTGGGTATGGAAGATTGGCATATTCCAGTTCTTCTTTACCTTTAAACTTATTTATCCCACCATGAAGATCAGTTCATTTCCCTGTATGGCCTGCATTCAGCCAGCTTTACTATTTTGTTTAGTTGGTTTGGCCCAGCAACCCAAACCTTACCATAATACCCTTCCCAAGGATATCACTGTATACCATGCAGCTGTGGTATCGGCCAATCCCCTGGCCACAGCTGTGGGTCTGCGTATTTTAAAAGAAGGGGGTAATGCCGTGGATGCAGCCATTGCCGTACAGCTTACCCTGGCAGTTGTTTACCCGGAAGCCGGAAATATCGGAGGAGGAGGATTTACCGTAATACACCTTAATTCTGGAAAAAATTACACTATTGATTACCGGGAGGAAGCTCCTGGTAAAGCATACCGGGATATGTTCCTGGATAAGCAGGGTAATGCGGATCCACATCTGAGTCAGGATGGGCACCTGGCCTGCGGGGTCCCTGGCACGGTCGCCGGGTTGTTTGCGGCATATAAGTTCGCCAGTCTGCCTTTTAGAGAATTGATCGAACCGGCCATTCACCTGGCCAGAAACGGATTTGCAATTTCAGCTGAGGAAGCCAAGATGTTGAACGATACCCGGAGTGATTTCCTGAAACTCAATACCATCAGACCTGTTTTTGTCCGGCATATTCCCTGGAAAGCTGGGGATACCCTGATACAGAAAGACCTGGCCCATACCCTGGAACTGATCCGGGATAATGGGAGCGCTGGCTTTTATGGTGGTGAGACAGCCAAGCGGATAGTCAAAGAAATGATCAGGGGAGGCGGCATGATCTCCTCAAAAGATCTTCTGGAATATGCAGTGAAGTGGCGGAATCCCTTGAGCTTTGATTATAAAAAGTATGTGGTACTGACCATGCCACTTCCATCCAGCGGAGGTATTATGTTGGAACAAATGCTGGGAATGCTGTCTGCATACCAGGTGGGGAAAATGGGATTCGAGACCCCTCAATCGGTCCAGCTGATGACGGAGATCGAACGGAGATGCTATGCGGACCGCGCCAAATTCCTTGGTGATCCTGACTTTGTGAAAGTTCCGGTTAAAACCCTGGTCAGCCCCGAATACCTTAGACAAAGAATGCTTAATTATTCTCCTGGTAAAGCTACCCCAAGTAAGGACATCCAGGCTGGAAAGATAAATCCGGAAAGCGAAGAGACCACCCAGGTCTCTGTCCTGGATTCGAGCGGAAACGCGGTTTCCCTAACCTATACCCTGAATGGGCTATATGGCAGCCGGGTCGTTGTCGGTGGCGCAGGTTTTTTACTGAACAATGAAATGGATGATTTCAGTGCGAAACCGGGCTCACCCAATATGTTCGGACTGGTCGGAGCGGAGGCTGATGCCATAGCCCCCCATAAACGCATGCTCAGCTCAATGACACC
>DATLTB010000135.1:0-8715 GCA_035533815.1 Chitinophagaceae bacterium | reverse complement strand
CTTAAATCAGGATGACGTGAAGAAAATCATTGAGACCTTTCGCAATATCTGGAGTATCGATGACCTGCGCAGGCGGATCCTGCTTACCCTGGGAATGATCCTGGTCTATCGTGTCGGCTCCTTCATTACCCTTCCGGGAATCAACCCCACGAAGCTTTCCATGGGCGGAACCCAGAACGGGCTGCTTGGACTTTTCAATATGTTTGCAGGCGGATCCTTCGGCCGGGCTTCCATTTTTGCCCTGGGGATCATGCCTTATATCTCCGCTTCCATTGCAATGCAGTTGTTGACGATTGCCGTTCCGCAATTTGCCAAGATGCAGAAGGAAGGGGAAAGCGGCAGGCGTAAAATCAACCAGTATACCCGCCTGCTGACCGTGGCTGTGACTGCCCTGCAATCCCTGGCCTATGTCAGTTATCTGCGGACCCAGGCCGCCACGGCGATAATCCCCCAGTTTGGATTTCTGTTCTTTACCGTGTCCACCGTCATCGTCCTGACCGCAGGCACTCTTTTTGTCATGTGGCTGGGCGAGAAGATCACGGACAAGGGTATCGGTAACGGCACCTCGATCATCATCGAAGTCGGTATACTGGCCAACCTCCCCAATGCGCTATGGTTTGAGTTCACCTCAAAATCCACTTCTGGCGGGGGTGGACTGCTGATCTTTTTAATTGAAATAGCTTTTCTGATCCTGATCATCATGGGACTGGTCCTGCTGGTCCAGGGAACCAGGAAGATTCCGGTCAATTATGCCAAGCGGATCATCGGCAACAAGCAGTATGGCGGGGTCAGGCAGTTCCTTCCCCTGAAAGTCAATGCGGCGGGGGTCATGCCGATCATATTTGCCCAGGCTATCATGTTCATTCCACCTGCTTTCATGGGATTTGCCGGCGGAGGTAAATCAAGCTCAGGCTTCATGCGGGCATTCAGCGATTATACCACGGTGCCCTATAATCTGGCTTTTTTTGTGCTTTGCGTGGTCTTCACATATTTTTATACTGCCCTCATTTTTAACCCGACCCAGATGGCCGATGAGATGAAACGTAACAATGGGTTCATCCCGGGCATCAAACCGGGTAAGGCCACCGGAGAATATATCGGGGCCATCATGGACCGGATCACTTTGCCGGGGGCGTTTTGCCTGGCCCTGGTGGGCATCATGCCGGGATTTGCCCATGCCCTGAATATTAACCAGGCTTTTGCCCGGTTCTTCGGAGGCACCTCCCTGCTGATCATCGTCGGGGTCATACTCGATACCCTGCAGCAGATCGAAAGCCAGCTGCTGATGCGGCATTATGACGGCCTGATGAAAACCGGCCGGATCGAAGGACGTACCGCAGGGGTCGCCAGCGGCATGTAAGTTATATATGATCTCCTATAAGACTCCCGACGAAATAGCCCGTATCCGGAAAAGTGCCACCCTCGTCTCTGCCGCCCTGGCTGAAGTGGCTGCATTTCTCAGGCCGGGGATCACCACCGCCTCCATTGATCAGCTCGCCGAAAATTTTATCCTGGGCCATAGCGCCATTCCCTCTTTCAAGGATTACCAGGGTTTTCCCTGCGCCACCTGCATTTCTGTGAATGAAGCCGTGGTGCATGGCATTCCAGGCAATTACCAGCTCCGGGACAGGGATATTGTATCGGTAGATGTCGGGGTTTACCTGAACGGGTACCATGGGGACAGCGCCTATACTTTTGCGATCGGGGACGTGCCTGAAGCGGTGCTGAAGCTGATGGGAGACACCAAGCGTTCCCTGTATGCCGGCATAGCCATGGCCAGGGCCGGAAACCGGGTGGGAGATATTTCCTATGCCATCCAGCAATTTACCGAGATTGACCGCGGTTACGGAGTGGTCCGGGACCTGGTTGGGCATGGGCTGGGTAAAAAACTGCATGAGGATCCGCAGGTGCCCAATTTCGGCAGGCGGGGTACGGGACCCAAACTGAAAGAAGGTTTGGTGATCGCTATTGAACCCATGATCAATCTGGGCACCAGGGAAGTTTCTTACCAGAAGGATGGCTGGACCGTGGTTACCCGGGATGGACAGCCTTCAGCCCATTATGAGCATACGGTCCTCATCCGTCAGGGGGAAGCAGAGATCCTATCCTCATTCAGGGAAACGGAAGCAGCGGAAATCGCCAATACTGCGCTTAATCACCATTACTGAGCGCTAAATATATTTTATTTATTTTTCATTTGAAATTTGATAATTCCGGGATAATTATTGTATCTTTGCAGTCCCTAAAAATTTATGGCTAAACAGGCGCTAATCAAGCAGGATGGAACCATTTTAGAGGCTTTATCCAATGCCATGTTTCGCGTAAAATTGGAAAACGGCCATGAGATCCTGGCCACCATTTCAGGAAAAATGAGGATGAACTATATCCGGATTCTTCCGGGGGATAAGGTAGGCGTGGAGATCAGCCCCTATGACCTTTCCAGGGGCAGAATCATATTCAGGTATAAATAAAACCACCAGTATGAGAGTCAGGGCTTCGATCAAGAAAAGGAGTGCAGATTGCAAAATTGTCCGCAGGAAGGGCAAACTGTATATTATCAACAAAAAAAATCCCCGGTTCAAACAGCGTCAGGGATAGACTGACCATGGATCTGGTTATCGCATGCAAACTTCAATTTTAATCTGATATGGCGCGAATAGCTGGTATTGACCTGCCTAAGCAAAAAAGAGGGGAGATCGGACTGACCTACATATTCGGGATCGGTCTTTCCACCGCCAGATACATCCTGGGAAAGGCTGGCATCGACCTGAATAAGAAAGTGAATGATTGGAACGATGATGAGCTCAATAAGATCCGTAACATCATCACCAATGAGATCAAGGTGGAAGGGGCCCTGCGTTCGGAAGTGCAAATGAATATCAAGCGGCTTCTGGATATTTCCTGCTACAGGGGCATCCGGCACCGCAAAGGACTGCCGCTGCGCGGACAACGCACCCGCACCAATAGCCGGACCCGCAAAGGCAAGCGTAAAACAGTAGCCGGGAAGAAAAAAGCACCTAAGAAATAGCATTTTGGCCGGCGTCCCCTAAGGGAACCCGGCCTATTAAATATTCAATCACCAAAGGCAGTACCGGACCACCATGGCAAAAACAGCGACAACCACAGCCCCCAAGACCGTCACCCGAAAGAGAACTGTCCGGGTGGACAATTACGGGGATGTCCATATTTCCGCGAGTTTCAATAACATCATCATCAGCATCACCAATAAGCGGGGACAGATCATTGCCGCTTCCTCTGCAGGGAAAATGGGATTCAAGGGATCCAAGAAAAACACCCCGTATGCGGCCCAGCAGGCAGCCATGGATGCAGCCCGGGTAGCGGTAGATGCAGGCTTGAAAAGGGCAGATGTATTTGTCAAAGGCCCCGGCGCGGGAAGGGAAAGTGCAATAAGGGCAATATCCAATTCAGGTATTGAAGTCAATATGATCAAGGATGTGACGCCGCTCCCCCACAATGGATGCCGGCCGCCGAAGAAAAGAAGGGTTTAAGGGGATGGACGACCGGCAAACGGACCGGCCGTTGCTCCTTCATTTGGGTGCAGGATTCAGTTTCGGATTTTTTCATAATCCTGCACTGTAACTAAAAAATCTGAACATTATTTATGGCAAGGTACATCGGACCCAAGACCAAAATTTCCAGGATCTTCGGGGAGCCCATTCTGGGCAATGGAAAATACCTGGGCAAACAAAGCAATCCTCCTGGTCAGCATGGTGCCGCCCGCAAGCGGAAGCAACTGGGCGAATATGCCGTACAGCTCAGGGAAAAACAAAAAGCAAAATACACTTACGGAGTGCTGGAAAAACAATTCCGTAAAACATTTGATGAGGCTGCCAGGCGGAAGGGAGTGACAGGGGAGACCCTGATCAAGCTCCTGGAGGCACGCCTGGACAATACAGTTTTCCGAATGGGGATTTCTCCTTCCAGGAGCGGAGCCAGGCAGCTGGTATCCCATAAGCACATCACGGTGAACGGGGATGTGGTCAATATACCCTCTTTCCAGCTAAAGCCCGGGGATATCATTGGCCTGAAGCCCCAGAGTGCATCCAATACCAGCATCACCAGTAATCTCCGGGGAAAGAACCAGAAGTTCAACTGGCTGGACTGGAATGAAAAGGAACTGAAGGGAGTTTTTATCAGCTATCCGGAGCGTGAAAGTGTACCTGAAAACATCCGGGAACAATTAATTGTGGAATTATATTCTAAATAATCATCCTGCCTGATCCCATTCGCAAATACACACTTAAATAATATATTCACATGGCCATATTAAATTTTCAGAAACCGGATAAGATCGTTCTTCAGAAATCCACGGATTTTGAAGCGCAGTTTGAATTCCGACCCCTCGAACCGGGATATGGGGTAACCATCGGCAATGCCCTTCGCCGGGTCCTGTTATCTTCCCTGGAGGGGTATGCCATAGTAGGGATCAAGATTGAAGGGGCCGACCATGAATTCGCCACCCTAAAAGGCATCACCGAAGATGTCACGGAAATTGTCCTTAACCTGAAACAGGTCCGGTTCAAGAAACTGGTGGAAGGGGAGATTACTGCAGAGAAGATCCAGATCGCCATCAAGGGGAAGACTGACTTCCGTGCAGAAATGATCGAAAAGGCCACCAGCTCTTTCCAGATCATGAATCCGGAATTGCTGATCTGCACCCTGGATACCTCGGCCAGGCTGGACATGGAGATCACCATCGGCAAGGGTCGGGGTTATGTGCCTGCGGAGGAAAATAAAAATAAGGACGCCGTGTTTGGATTCATTCCCATTGACTCGATCTTCACCCCTATCCGGAACGTGAAATATACCATTGAGAATACCCGTGTGGAACAGAAGACCGATTATGAGAAACTGATCATGGAGGTCATCACCGATGGCACCATACATCCGGAGGAAGCGGTGAAGCAGGCTTCCCGGATCCTGATCCAGCACCTGATGATCATTACCGATGAAAATATCAGCTTTGATTCCCGGGACGCGGAAAAGGAAGATGTGGTCGATGAGCAAACCCTTCAGCTCCGCAAGATCCTCAAGACCCCGCTGGAGGACCTGGACCTCAGCGTACGGGCATTCAATTGCCTGAAAGCAGCCAAGATCAATTCGCTCAGCGAACTGGTGCAGTATGAACAGGAAGAGTTAATGAAATTCCGGAACTTCGGACAGAAATCACTCAGCGAAATCGAGCAGATGCTTGCTGAACGGGGACTGCATTTCGGGATGGACCTTTCCAAGCTCCGGCTTGAGGAGGATTAATCCCCGGAAATGCGAATATCCTACGACTGGAAGCAGTTGGGGTGGGTGAAAAACCCTAAAGGGAGTTCCAAATAAAAATGTCCAATCATGCGTCACGGCGTAAAATTAAACCGCTTAGGAAGAAAGTCCGCACACCGGAAGGCCCTGCTGTCCAACCTGGCCTGTGAACTGATCAGCCATAAAAGGATTTTCACCACCCTGGCCAAAGCCAGGTCATTGCGGGTGTATATCGAACCTTTGCTGACCAGGTCTAAAAAGGATACAACCCATGACCGCCGGATAATATTCGGATACCTGCAGGACAAACAAGCGGTGAAGGAGCTTTTTGAAACCGTCAGCGGACGCATCGCGACAAGGCCGGGAGGATATACCCGGATCATCAAGATGGGTACCCGGCTGGGAGATAATGCAGAGACTGCCCTGATCGAGCTGGTAGATTTCAATGAGCTGTACACCAAGACGGAAAAAACAAAGGAAACCGGCAAGCATACCCGCAGGAGCAGCGGGACCGGAAGGAAAAAAACGGAAAAAATCCCTGCGGCCACGGCGGTGCCAGCGGCTACTGCACAATCTGCAGCTCCGGCTTCGGCAGAAACAGAGGAAAAGAAAGAAGCATGAACCCCATAAACGACATGTTGTTAAAAAAGACAAAGCCGGATGCTTTGTCTTTTTTATTTTTGCATAACCCCCATCCCGGACAATCGCCCGAACTATGAGCCAGATCAGAACATCCCGCATGGCAGTCCTCCTGCTGGAAGACGGAACCTACTATGAAGGAAAATCTTTCGGGAAAACCGGTACTTCGGCGGGGGAGATTTGTTTCAATACCGGCATGACAGGGTACCAGGAAGTATTCACGGACCCTTCCTATACAGGTCAGGTACTGGTCATGAACAATTGTTATATCGGCAATTATGGAGTCAGGGAACAGGAAGTGGAATCGGCTTGCATCCGGATCAGGGGATTGATCTGTAAGAATATCTCCCAACAGTATTCCCGGCCGATGGCCAGCGGTTCACTGGAAAAATACCTGCTGGATAATGGGCTGGTAGCCATTTACGGAATAGATACCCGGGCCCTGGTTTCCCATATCCGCAGCAAGGGAGCCATGAACTGCATCATTTCCGCTGAAAATACGGATAAGGAATGGCTTCGCAGGGAATTGGATGAAGTGCCTTCCATGGCCGGTCTGGAGTTATCATCCCGGGTGTCCACATTGACCAGGTATGACCTGGGGGATCCCGCTGCGGATATCCGGATCGCCGTGCTGGATTATGGGATCAAGCGGAATATCCTGGAATGTTTGATCCAAAGAGGTTGTTTTGTCCGGGTCTATCCGGCGAAAACCAGTTTCGGGGAAATGGAGCAATTCAGGCCCGACGGTTATTTTATCTCCAATGGCCCGGGAGATCCTGCGGCCATGGATTATGCCATCCAAACCGTCCGGGAGATCCAGGATGCCGGGAAGCCCTTATTTGGAATATGCCTCGGACACCAGCTGCTGGCCCTGGCTAATGGAGTCCCCACATTCAAAATGCACCATGGTCACCGGGGCCTCAATCATCCGGTCCGCAACCTGATCAGCGGGAAAAGTGAGATCACTACGCAAAACCATGGGTTCGGGATCGACCCGAAGGCAGTTGCGGAATCCCAGAACCTGCAGATCACCCATATCAACCTCAATGACCAGTCCATCGAGGGCATACGCGTCAGGGGTAAAAAAGCTTTTTCTGTCCAGTACCACCCCGAGTCTACCCCCGGACCCTTTGATTCCAGGTACCTTTTTGATGAATTCATTGCCCTGATCCGTTCATGAACCTCAGACCGGGAATCTGCGGATGATTTTTTTATTGGGGGCCCATTTACGGGTAACTGAAATTTTTTATTACGACAGGGACAGCCCCCGGAATATTCGGACAACGAACAGGATGGTCCAGGTTGACCTGATCAGGACCGATAGTCTTTCAAAAAGGCCGGCATCGCCTCCGTGATGCATCGCATTCCCGAACTGGGCAAGCATGATCATCATGAGCACGGCACTGCTGATGGAATAGGCGATCCACCCCTTCCACTTTTTTAAACCATAAAACCGCCGGGCAAATAAAAAGAACAGGATTACTCCGGAAATAAATGAAACCAGGGTAGCGATGGTATGAAAGGGATCATGAATGAAAATGCCGCAAAATACCAGGCCGATCCCAACCATTACCTGGAACCCTGGAATGACTGCTGACCCGAATCCGTTTTTCAGTTCGTTTCGCAACCCGGCGGCGAACAGGAAATTAAATCCACCGAAGATGATGAAGTTAGCGGATTGCATCCATCCATGATGGACCAATTCCAGGTCGCTGATGGTTTGTTTCAGGCTGCTGAACCCCGGATGCAAGGCTGCCAGGATAAGATAAGTGCAGTTGAAGAAAAGGGAACCGGCAATGCCACAACCCAGCAGGATCAGCTGGGAAGCTGACCGGGAAGGGCGGTTTATGCCAATCGTGTGACTATCCATATGGAGAAAGGGTTTAGGAAAAACGGAAATGAAAAGCTTCCGGGTACAGCGAAAGAAAACGGAAACAGATTGTTCAGGCGGGAAGATAGGTATTCTGCAGGCTATATTTCATCCGGGTATACTTAGGGCCTGTTGAATAACTTATAACAAATTGAATATTAGAATTTTAGGCATTATTTTTACTATATAAAGTGTATGGATTTCCTATTTTTCTCTTAAAATCCATGCACCGTGATTAAGTATATTCCGGCTTCTCCATTGACCCTGGAAGGGGTTAATACATACGATCTTTGATAATAAGGGGTCTCCTCGCAATCGCTGGGTAGTCATGGCTGGTGTCATTCCCTGGGATAAGCTGGTAATAGTCTATTACCGCCATATGGCTTCATCCACCGGAGCACCTACCTTGAGCGCCCGGATGGTGATCGGAGCTGTCATCATCAAACATATCCTGGATATTGATGACCGGGAATTGGTGCAACAGAATCAAGAAAATAGCTACCTGCAATATTTTGTCGGATTCGGTAACTTTCAGGTTGAACCAGCCTTTGATCCTTCTTTACTGGTCGCTATCAGAAGCGACTGGGTAAACCGGTGATGGATCAGTTCAAAGACCTCATTTTGAAAGAGGCTGCTGTCGTTTCCGTTGTAAGGAAGTCATGGCAGCATGGAAAAAGGAGGAAAAGCCACCCACAAAGGATAATGCAATCGAACCGGAAACGATTGCTGAGAATCCGGCAGTCAAAGGGGAGCAACTTATCAATGAAGAACATCCACCGGTACCTAATACCGGACTTACATAAAGCAACGGGGGATCAGGTTTATTGGCAGGGCATTAGTCCGTCCGACTGCAGAAAGCAGACAACAGGAGGGATTGCTTCAAAAGGAAATGGCCCGGTGCAATGCCATAGAAGGGAAATTTGGCCACCCAAAGA
>DATLTB010000134.1:0-5408 GCA_035533815.1 Chitinophagaceae bacterium | reverse complement strand
TTCAAGAAGATGAACGCCCTGTTCTTCGGTGGGCAGAAGCTTGATTTGGAGGGTCAGTTTCATAACCTATTCAAATATAGTCAAGGCATTTAAACTTAAAAAGGAAGTGGTTCTCCTCCCTGCGGCAAGACCGCTGGGTTTTCGAACCGAAAATTTATGAAATGGTTTCGGGTTTGCTGCTCCGGACTGGTTACCCTTGGACTGGTCATTTTACTAAGCCGGTGGTGGTCTCCTTCTCTTCCGCCATTGGGAAGGTTGTTCAGCCCCCAGGAAGGTTTCTGGCAGAATGCATCTCCGGTATCCGAAGATTTTTCCGGTAATTTTTCCGTACCTGGTTTACAGGATTCTGCTACAGTTTGGCTGGATAAACAGCTCGTTCCCCATATTTTCGCCCGCAATGAGCATGATTTGTATTTTCTCCAGGGATACATCACAGCCAGGTTCAGGCTCTGGCAAATGGAGCTTCAGGTCAGGGCCGCTGCAGGCCGGGTTTCGGAAATTCTGGGTCCGGAAACCCTGTCCTTTGACCGGCTGCAACGCAGAAAAGGAATGGTGACGGCAGCCAAAAAAGCGGTGGCTGTCATGGAAAACAATCCGGTCACTGCCCCGGTAATCAATGCCTACACAGCCGGGGTCAATGCCTGGATATCCACTTTGGACTACCGGAAACTCCCGCTGGAATACAAGTTGCTTGGATATTATCCCTCCCCCTGGACTCCGTTGAAATGCGCCCTGCTGATCAAGTATATGTCGGATATGCTGACCGGGGAAGTCAATGCCCGGGAGAACACCAATGCACGCAATATCCTTTCCGCATCGGACTTTGACCGGATTTACCCGGATTTTTATCAGCAGCAGGATCCGATTGTCCCGGTCGGCATGAGATTTGACCCGCCGGTATCCAGTCCCCATGCTCCGAAAATCAATGCCCCGGTTTCGGGATTTGTGCTTCCTGATCCGATTAAGCCGGAAAATCCCGGGATCCGCAATGGCAGCAATAACTGGGCGGTCAATGGTAAAATGACCAGGTCCGGGGTTCCCATTTTATGCAATGATCCCCACCTGGACCTGAACCTGCCTTCACTCTGGTTTGAAGTTCAGCTGGTCGTTCCGGGCATGGATGCCAATGGGGTATCCCTGCCCGGATCCCCCGGGGTGATCATCGGGTTCAATGATTCCATCGCCTGGGGGGAGACCAATGCCGAACGGGATGTCAAAGATTATTATACCGTCAGGTTCCGGGATAGTAGCCGCCGCCAGTACCGGTGGGAAAATGGCTGGAAGAATACTGACCTGCATATTGAATGCATTCAGGTCCGGGATCAACAGCCTTTTTATGACACGGTCGCCTATACCTTTTTCGGTCCGGTTACCTATGATGCCTCATTCCCGGATCCGGTCACCGGTAAAAAAGCCCTGGCATCCCGGTGGACAGGTGGGGATTCTTCCAATGAAGCCCTTTGCATTTATATGTTAAACCATGCCCATAATTACGCTGATTATCTGCAGTCATTGCAATATTTTGACAGTCCGGGTCAGAATTTTGCCTATGCTGACAAAGACGGTAATATTGCGATTTGGGAACAAGGAAAGTTCCCGCTGCTCTGGAAGGGCCAGGGTAAGTTCATCATGTCAGGTGAAGACAGCTCCAATATGTGGGAAGGATTTATTCCCTATAGGGAAAATCCCCATGTGTTCAATCCAGTCCGGAATTTTGTCAGTTCGGCCAATGAACAACCCACCGATAGCACCTATCCCTATTATTACAGTGGGGACTTCAAGCCTTACCGGGCTCACCGCATCAACCAGGTGTTGAGTCAGTCGACCCATATTACCATTAAAAATATGGAGGAACTTCAGACCGATGTATACAATACTTTCGCATCCCAGGCACTTCCCCTGATGCTGAGAGAACTTAAAAATGGAGCATCAGGCAAACAGGAAACCCTGTACCTCGATACCCTGGGCAGATGGAATCTGTATAACGAACCGTATTTCTCGGGCCCATCGCTATTTCAATTATGGTGGGACAGTTTATACGCTGATGTCTGGGCCGGATATTACCGCAAGGTACATATGGCTGTCCCCCGGCCACAGGATATTGTAACCATAGAATTGCTTTCCGGGGACAGTGCACTTCATTTTCTGAAAGATATTCCCCCGCCCATACCTACCCTGGCCGGCATGGACTTGGATGCTTTTCATAAGGCCATGAAACAAGCGGGGAAAATTGATCTGGCCGGTCAACTGGAATGGGGAAAATTCCAGGGAACTGACATTATGCACCTGGCCAAACTGCCTGCCTTCAGCGATATGCATTTATTCACCGGCGGAGGAGCAGGTATCGTGAATGCCACTAAAAAAACGCATGGGCCTTCCTGGAGGATGGTGGTGGAATTATCCTCCCCGATCCGGGCTTATGGAATTTATCCCGGAGGTCAGGACGGTAACCCAGGGAGCAAATATTATGATAATATGGTCAAAAACTGGGTGATGGGGAAATATTATCGAATACACGTGCTGGATCAGCAAAAACCTGGAGATCCGGCTGTCCGTTACCGGATGTCCTTTGAAAAAAAATAATATAACATGCGCTTTTTAGTACTGCTTGTCTTGAATCTCTTTCTGTGCTGGCTGGCCGGATTGTTCCTCCCTTTCTGGACTGTGGCTGCCGTACCCTTTATTATTTTTCTGCTGATTCCCCAAAGACCAGCCATTGGATTTATTTGTGCTTTCCTTTCCATCTTCCTGCTTTGGTTTATCCTGGCTATTGTCATGGATATGCAAAACAATCATATTTTATCAGACAGAATGTCCATGTTGATTTTTAACCATCGCGGACATATCCTGATCCTGGTAGTGGCCTCACTTACCGGTGCATTACCTGCGGGATTTGCCGGTCTCACCGCCTGCCTGCTTCGCCATGGGACTAAAAAAAAGACCATTGATTTCGGACGGTTCTATTCCAAATATTTTTGATTGTTTATTCCGGCTTGAGTATTACATTATCCGGGAATTTAAAGACATGTGAACATCACTGTGCCAAGCACATAGGGAGGTTCACTAATACTGAGTTATTTATTTGGCTATTTACTCCGTATAAAAATACTGGAGTTTCCTTAAAATTTGGTTTCCCCAAGGTTAAAACGCAGTCTGTCGTGGGGTTAATTGATTTTTGAAAATGTAATGCTTCCCATTCCTTTTTAAAACTGTTCCCGGGGCCTCTGGCTGCCAATGGGTCGTTGAAAAAAGATTCCTCAAATAGAAGCGCCCAAAGTCGGATAATACAAGTGGAAACCAGCGCCTATACCGAATTTGGAGGCTATCTCTATACGGACGAACTGTTTCAAAGCCAAACAATGGCTGATCATGGAAATGTTCAATGGCATTCAGGCCAGCAGGGAAGATAAACTGCCCAATATAGTTCGCTCCCTTCAGGAGGATATCCCGTTGATTAAATCGGAAGACCGCTTAAGGCGTAATCTGGCTGATGAAGATTTTACTGATGGGGTCAATGACCGGATTCTCAGGCTGGGAGATGATAAAATCAACGAGGATATGGTTATTGCTATTGACCAAGTAAACATCATAAAGCCTATGCCAAGCCCATGGAATACCTGGGCGGCATTTATGAAGGTAGCGACCATGAAAAGGCCAGGGGTTATCCCTTGTGCCAGGTGACAGCAGCCAACCTGGGACATATAAAATAGTCCCCTTTATACAGCGAAGCTTTACTTACTCAGGAAACCGGATATGTGAGCGTTTTGGGGAAGATGAAAACCATTATCAGCAAGGTAAAAGCTATATTGAAATGATCGGCAGGGAGTTGAAGTGAACCTGTTTGTTGGATTCTCTAAAATCAAATCGTTCAGCAATTTCAACTATGCATGCAGTAAACGGGAATGAGTAGCATACATGGGAGACACTTCAGATGCTAATAATAGCATGACATCTGTATTGCAAAGGTATAATTGAAATTCTTTTATACTAATTTTGTTTCCTGATTACTGTATTTACTTGTTTTTTCATATTTGATTATATGCCGCTACATAACCGGATATCCAATTCCGAGTTGAAAAAACGTTTACTGGGGAACCACATTCCCCGAACTACCTTTTCATTTTATCGGTATGTTCGGATTGAAAACCCGATGGTATTCAGGGATCAATTGTATACTGGGCTTAACGCTTTGCTGGTTTATGGCCGGATACAAGTAGCTGCTGAGGGATTGAACGGGCAGGCCAGCGTACCAAGATCCAGTTTTGAAGCCTGCAAGAATATGCTTTATTCATTTCCTTGCTTAAAAGACATGCGGCTCAATATGGCCATTGAAGATAGCAGCCGCTCCTTCTGGGTGTTGAAAATCAGGGTCCGGGAAAAAATTGTTGCTGATGGGATCACTGATCCTACTTTTGATGCCACACAAACCGGGCAATATCTGGATGCCCGCTCCTTTAATCTGCTCACAGAAAACCCTGAAACGGTAGTGGTGGATATGCGCAATCACTATGAGTATGAAGTAGGTCATTTTGATAAAGCATTGGAATTACCTTCAGATACTTTTCGAGATCAGCTTCCTCAGGCAACAGAGATCTTACAAAACCATCAGGACAAACCCATTGTGATGTATTGTACCGGCGGTATCCGATGTGAAAAAGCCAGTGCCTATCTTCTACATCATGGATTCAGGCAGGTGTATCACCTGGAAGGGGGGATTATAAGCTATGCCAGACAAGTCCGGGAACAGGGACTGGAAAACAAGTTCAAGGGAAAAAACTTTGTTTTTGACGGAAGGATGGGGGAGCGGATTACCGGAGATATCATTAGCCATTGCCACCAGTGCGGAGAACCTTGCGATACCCATACCAATTGTCGTAATGCAGGCTGCCACCTGCTTTTTATCCAGTGTGAGGCTTGTAAAATGAAGTTTGATGGATGTTGTTCGCAAACCTGTATGCAGGTAATCCATCTTCCGCTGGAGGAACAAAAGCAGTTGCGCAAGGGTGCTTTCAGGGGACAGATGATCAATCACAAATCAAAACAGGGACTCAGGCCCAGGTTAAATAGGGCCCAGGGGTAAAATCAACTATACTACAAACGGTTTAAATTAGTGCATTTAATGTCATTAAAATGTTGGAATTTTAGCGTCAATAATTTTTTCAATTCGGCGATATGTTTAGTATCAACCGTTTTAAAAGAATGTTTTATTGTATCATGGAATTCCGTTGGGGTATCATAATATTTTCCAATCAAAATTTGTCGTTTGCTGAATTTCCATAAACGTTCAATAATATTTAAATTTGGAGAATAAGGCGGTAGGAATAACAAATCGATATTTAATTGCTCTGCTTGCTGTTCTACAAATTTACAATGCTGATACCTGGCATTGTCCAATACGACCTGAACCA
>DATLTB010000133.1:0-6916 GCA_035533815.1 Chitinophagaceae bacterium | reverse complement strand
AATGTGGTTCCCGAAGGAAAAATTTGTTTTGCCATCGGGGAAACCACCGCAAAAATGATTTCCAGTCATACGAATAACCGGGTCATCACCTGTGAAAACCCCGGTCGGGAAGCGATGATCGGCGAACTCATCAGGCATTTTGGCCTTAATAGCCAGGTGTTATGACCCTACTAAAAAATGATCTGCTGCTCCGGACTTTGAAAGGAGAAAAAGTTAACCGTCCCCCGGTCTGGATGATGCGGCAGGCAGGCAGGTACCTTCCTGATTTCCGTAAACTGCGGGATAGGTATTCTTTTTTTGAACGATGTGAAAACCCAGAGCTGGCCACCGAGATCACCCTGATGCCGGTTGAACAGATCGGGGTGGATGCCGCCATCCTTTTTTCTGATATCCTGGTCGTGCCCAGGGCGATGGGCATGGAAGTGAATTTCCCGGACAACACTGGACCTGTCCTTCCCCACCCAATCAGGTCTGCTGCGGATCTGGCCTGTCTCCAGGTTCCAGATATCCAGGACCGGCTGCAGTATGTTTTTTCAGCTATCCGGCTAACCAGGCAGCGTCTGGACGGAAAAGTGCCCCTCATCGGATTTGCCGGCGCTCCCTGGACCCTTTTTTGTTATATGGTGGAAGGCAACGGTTCCAAAGCTTTTGAAAAAGCAAAAGCTTTCTGCTTTTCCCAGCCGGAAGCCGCGCGCCGGTTGTTGGAGATGATTACGGAAACAACGATAGCTTACTTAAAAGCCCAGGTGGAAGCAGGAGCCGATTGTATTCAGTTGTTTGACTCCTGGGGGGGGCTGCTGGGTCCGGAAGATTTCAGGGAATATTCCCTGCCCTATCACCGGCAAATCACAGGAGCCCTAAAAGATATTTGCCCCGTCATCCTATTCGCCAAGGGGGCCTGGTATGCCCTTCAGGACCTGGCCGCTACCGGAGCGGCTGCTCTCGGAATCGACTGGTGCACGCCCCCGGATTACGCCCGGAAATGGAGCGGGGACCAGGTTATCCTGCAAGGAAACCTGGATCCCGCGCGCCTCCTATCCCCTATTGCCGAAATCATCCGGACCACCCGGAACATGGTCGGGGCATTCGGTACATCCCGGTATATTGCTAACCTCGGACATGGTATTTTACCTGATGTTCCGGTAGACCATGCCCTGGCATTTGTAGACACTATTAAATCGATTTCCTGGTCATAAGATAAATAATCCCCGCTCATGTCAGTAAAATCGGCTTTCGTTAGTTTTATTCAGGAGGAACAACACAGGATTTGTTCATCCCTGGAAATCCTGGACGGAGCAGCTCGTTTTGGCACGGATGAATGGCAGCGGGAGGAGGGTGGATCAGGGATTAGCCGGGTAATTGCCCATGGAAAAGTATTTGAAAAGGGAGGGGTGAACATCTCTACCGTGCATGGATTACTCCCTAGGGAAATGGCCAATCAGTTCGGCGTCACGGAAAGTCGCTTTTCCGCCTGTGGGATTTCTTTGGTCCTTCACCCGGTCAACCCCCTGGTTCCCACTGTTCATGCCAATTACCGCTATTTTGAACTTTATGACCAACAGGACAAGGTGAAAGACCAATGGTTTGGGGGTGGTTCGGATCTTACTCCTTATTATATTTTCCCGGAAGACGGGATCCATTTTCACCGGGCCCTTAAATCCGCCTGTGACCGTTTTTCACCGGATTGGTATTCCAGGTATAAAATGAATTGCGACCAATACTTCGTCAATCATCACCGGAAAGAGGAAATGCGCGGCATCGGGGGCATATTTTATGATTACCTGCGTCCGGACGACCAGTTTTCCGAACGCTTATTGCTGGAATTTGCCAGGACATGCGTTCAGGCCTTCCTGGATGGGTATCTTCCTATTGTGGCCAGGAGGAAGGACCTCCCTTATGGGGACCGGCAGGTTTATTGGCAGGAAATCCGCCGGGGCAGGTATGTGGAATTTAACCTGATCCATGACCGGGGTACGTTATTCGGCCTGAAGACCAATGGAAGGGTGGAAAGTATCCTGATGAGTTTGCCGCCCCGGGCAAGATGGGAATATGGATTTAGTCCGGATCGGGGTTCTGCAGAAGCAGCACTGTTACCGTATCTTCAACCCAGGGATTGGATCCAAGGATGAGAAGGTAAATATTGCAAAAAATGAATCATCCATCCCCCTTTTGAAGGAATGGAGAAAAATCTAAAATGGGTTTAGCCTGATTGACTTAAATTAATCCAGCATGTTTTTATCCAGAAGAAACCGGATATTAAGGGTGAGTCCTTCTGTCCGTACCCTGGTAGCCGAGACCACCCTTGGACCGCAGGACCTCATTGCTCCGCTCTTCATCATGGATGGTCATGGGATAACGGAAGAAATAACTTCCATGCCAGGGTATTTCCGAATGAGCCTGGACAACACACTGGCTGAGGTAAAAGAATTATATGGACTTGGAATCCGCTGTGTGCTTTTATTTATAAAGGTACCTGATCACCTCAAGGACAATCAGGGTACGGAAGCCATTAATCATTCCGGATTGATGCAGATCAGCATCCGGGCCATCAAGGATCTGCTGCCCGAAATGGTCGTCATGTCCGATGTGGCCCTGGACCCCTATTCTGTCTTTGGACATGATGGTATTGTGGAAGGACAGGAAATTCTCAATGACGCCACTGTGGGGATACTGGGGGAAATGAGCCTGAGCCATGCCAGAGCAGGAGTGGATTTCGTAGCCCCCAGTGATATGATGGATGGCCGGATCGGGGCGATCCGTAAAGCCCTGGAAAACCAGCATTTTGACAAGGTGGGAATCATGGCTTACAGCGCCAAATATGCCTCCTGCTTTTATGGCCCTTTCCGGGATGCCCTGGATTCTGCCCCTGGCTTCGGAGATAAGAAAACCTACCAGATGGATTATGCCAATGCCCGGGAAGCCCTGAAAGAGACCCTGATGGATGTGGAGGAAGGTGCGGATATCGTGATGGTAAAACCTGCGTTGCCTTATCTGGATATCATTCGAAGGGTTAGGGAAGC
This sequence comes from Chitinophagaceae bacterium, assembly GCA_035533815.1. GTDB lineage: Bacteria > Bacteroidota > Bacteroidia > Chitinophagales > Chitinophagaceae > JANWKA01. The sequence goes on along the minus strand of DATLTB010000133.1, from coordinate 3,896 downwards.
CGTTCAGGTTCCCGTAAGCGCCTATCAGGTTTCCGGGGAATATGCCATGATCAAAGCCGCTGCTAAAATGGGCTGGCTGGATGAAAACAGGGCAATCCTGGAAAGCTTGACCGGAATACGGCGGGCTGGGGCTGACCTGATTGCGACATATTTTGCCAAAAAAGCCTGCCAGTTATTACAGGATTAATACCTTTTATTCCAAGTCCGCATGTTCACGAAAAGCCAGCAGTTATTCGATCGCGCCCAACAGGTCATCCCTGGCGGTGTCAACTCTCCGGTCCGGGCTTTCCAAAGCGTAGGCGGAACTCCGGTGTTCATGGAATCGGCCAGGGGCGCATACCTGTTTGATGCAGACGAGAACAGGTATATAGACCTGATCAATTCCTGGGGGCCGATGATCATGGGTCATGCCTTCCCCCCGGTAGTGAATGCGATCCGGGAGCAAGCCCTGCGCTCCACTTCATTCGGGACACCGACTGAACTGGAAACCCGGATAGCGGAACTGATGGTCCGGATGGTGCCGAATATTGACATGGTCCGGATGGTCAATTCCGGGACAGAAGCATGCATGAGTGCGGTCCGCCTGGCCAGGGGGTATACCGGACGTAATAAAATAATCATGTTTGAGGGATGTTATCATGGACATGGGGATGCCTTTCTCGCCAAAGCCGGGAGTGGGATGGCTACCCTGGAAATTCAATCTGTCCCCGGAGTCACTGCTGCTGTTGCTGCCGATACCCTCCACGCTCCCTATAATGATCCGGATGCCGTAGCCCGTTTGGTCAGCAAGCATCCCAACCAGATCGCAGCCATCATTGTGGAACCGGTGGCCGGGAATATGGGTTGCATATTACCGCAACCTGGTTTCCTGGAAGGATTGCGGGTGATTGGGGACCGGGAAGGTATTATTTTGATCCTGGATGAGGTGATGACTGGTTTCCGGTTGGCTCCAGGAGGCGCCCAGGAACTCTTATCCATCCGGGCCGATCTGGTCACATTCGGTAAAATCATCGGGGCCGGTTTGCCAGTAGGTGCTTTTGCAGGTCCCCGGGCCATCATGAACCATATTGCCCCTGTAGGGAAAGTTTACCAGGCCGGTACCTTGTCCGGTAATCCGGTAGCCATGGCAGCCGGATATGCCTTGTTGCAGGAATTATATCAGCATCCTCAGATCTACCTGGACCTGCAAGAAAAGGGGAAAAACCTGGCCACTGGATTAAAGCAGATTTTCCGGGAAAAAGGAATGCCAGCACAGGTCAACCAATCGGGTTCCATGCTGAGCGTCTTCTTTACGGAACATCCCGTGACTGATTTTTATTCTGCAGTCCATTCGGATAAGGACAGGTTCAAAAAATTCTTTCACGGTATGCTGGAAATGGGGATTTATCTTCCTCCTTCCCCATTTGAAAGCTGGTTCATTTCCCATTCCTTGAACCCCCTGGATATGGAGAAGATTTTAAAATCTGCCCAGGAAGTGGTATCCCAGTTTGTCTGAAGAATTGGGTATTCCCTTTTTAGTGCATTAACCGATCCAGTACCGGTTCCTCCGTGGAAGATATCAACCGATGTTTTTGGCTGTTTAGCTGTTCAAAAATCAGGATCCTGTTTTTCCCCTTTACCAGCCAGCAGCCAGGTAAATACAAAGTTTGCTGGGGACCTGCTTTCCAATACCTGCCCAGGTTGTGCCCATTGACGAAAACAATACCCTTTCCCCAATCGGACATATCCAGGAAAGTATCCCCGGTACGGTCCAGTTCAAATCTTCCGCTGTATATGGTCGGATGATCGATTATATTCTGATTCCGGAGCGAATGGATATCCGGTGGAAAAGAAAAAGGGAAGCAATACATCTCCCAGTTGCCGGTTATTTCCCTCCCATTGATGGTCACCGCCCCGGTTATACCCTTGAAATTATCTGAGATTTCTGCTCCATAATTGATCCGGCCCATGTTTTCAACCAGCAGGTCCAGGGTGGCATTTCCCGGTATGGACAGCGGGCAGGAAAATATACTGTCCGTCCGGCTGAGCACGGCAACCCGCGACCCATTGACATATACTGTGGCAAAATCCCGGAGCCCCGGAACTGACAATAACCCTTTAACAGGTATGCTGAACTTTTTCCGGTATAACACATAACCATACCCCTGGTTAAGTGATTCAAAAGTCAGGGGAGTATCAGCGCGGACCGGTTTCATTTTTGTAGCCATATCAAACAGATCCGCTGTTCGTTTAAAATGGATCGCTTTAATGGCTATTTCAGGAATTTTTGCTGGTATGGGGGGTAAAGGACCTTTAATATATGCCGACATTGCTTTGCGGATGGCCAGGTATTTTGGAGTCACCCAGCCGGCCTCGCTGATCGGTGCATCATAATCATAACTGGTTATATCCGGCTGTAATGGGTGCTTGCGGGAATAATTGGCTCCGCTGAAAAACCCGAAGTTGGTCCCTCCGTGGGCCATATAAAAATTGAAGGACACCCCTGCCCGCAAATAAACATTCAATTGATTTACTACCTCTTCGGTAGTTACCCGCTGGAAAGGCTCTTCCCAGTGATCCAGCCATCCTGGGTAAAATTCCGTAACCAGATAAGGACCTTTACCTCCATGAAAAGCATTAACCGATTTTTTTAACTGATCAATAGCTGTCTCCCCGTTAGCTCCCGGCAACACCCCAGAAATAGCCCCGTACCTAAACAGCCAGGAACCGTCTGCCGTAAAAAAAGGAATATCAAATCCGGCTTCAATAAAATCCCGTTTTAATATTTGCAGGTACCGCTCATCATCTGCCAGGGGAATATCTGGCCGCTGTGCTGCAAATGAACCAAATTCATTTTCTAACTGCACCATAATAATGGGTCCCCCATGGGTGATTTGCAGTTCTTTAACCTGTTTTGCCAGCTGGTCAATATATGTTTTGCAGGAATCAAGAAAAGCGGGATTATCGGTACGCAATGCTAAATCTTTGTTTTTCTCCAGCCACCAGGGAAAGCCCCCGAATTCCCATTCCGCACATGCATAAGGCCCAGGACGAAGGATAACCCACAGACCCACCTGCTGGGCAATGCGGATAAACCGGGCAATTTGGTGATTACCTGAATGGAAATCCCATACCCCGGGTGCTGTCTCCTGGTAATTCCAGAAAACATAGGTAGCCACCGTATTCATACCCATGGCTTTCAGCATTTCCAATCGCTGTCTCCAGTAAGCCCTGGGAATACGGGCAAAATGCATTTCTCCGGAGTGGATCTCAACCTTTTTGCTGTCATACCAAAAGGAACCATCCCTGATCGCAAAGCGGTGACTGGACTGACTATTGGCAGGTTGAATTAAAACCAGGCTTATCAGGAAGGTCCAAACTATGCAGAACATAACCTTCCTCCTTCCCGTTGCAAATAGATTATTTGGATTGTCAAGCCAAATCAGGTGATCTAAACAGGGTAGCATGCAGGGTCCCAATATTGAAAATAATTATTTGGAAGAAAAATAAAGATAGTGAACTTCCCTGCGCCAAGAGCGCAGGGCGCCCCTTTCCCAGCATCAGAACTCAAACAATCTCAGTTGCTTTGCATCAGCTTCTCGTCCCTGTTTCTTGATGTATTGTTCTATTATTTTATGATCTCCCCTACCACTAACAGTTGAAATATAATACCCATCGTTCCAAAATTCTCCTCCCCACAACCATTGTTTTACTGCCAGAACCTGCTTAAATATTATTTGGCTTGTTATGCTTTTTATCAATCGCACTACCTGAGCTCCCGAATACTTTGGTAAAAACCTACACAAAATATGAATATGATTTTTGTCGAATCCGATCAAGTATACCTCTATACTATACCTTTCTTTTAATCCCTTTAATACTTTGGCTATTAATCCCTCAATGGCTGGTTTAAATAA
>DATLTB010000132.1:0-2511 GCA_035533815.1 Chitinophagaceae bacterium | reverse complement strand
TGCTGCGGAAAAGGAATTTGAGAATAATATCCGGCCCAGGGAAATCGCTGATTTTGCCGGACAGGAACAGATTATTTCCAATCTAAAGGTTTTCATCAGTGCGGCAAAGATGCGGGGGGAAGCCCTGGACCATATCCTTTTTCATGGACCTCCAGGTTTGGGCAAAACGACCCTGTCCCGGATCGTGGCCGGGGAGCTCGGTGTGCAGATCCGGGAATCCTCCGGGCCTGTGATTGAAAAGCCGGGAGACCTGGCTGGTCTGCTGACCAGCCTCGCCAAGCGGGATGTACTGTTCATCGATGAGATTCACCGGCTAAGCAATGTGGTGGAGGAATACCTGTATTCTGCCATGGAGGATTTTCGGATAGACATTATGATCGATACCGGACCCAATGCCAGGACCATCCAGATTAACCTGCAGCCTTTTACCCTGATTGGGGCCACCACAAGGTCCGGTCTGCTCACTGCTCCCCTGCTTTCCCGATTTGGGATCCGGTCCAGACTGGAATATTACCGGGCGGAGATCCTGGAAAAGATCATCACCCGGTCTGCACAGCTTTTGAACACGCGGATCACCTCACAGGCTACTGCGGTCCTGTCACGCAGGAGCCGGGGAACGCCGAGGATAGCCAATGGCCTGCTTCGCCGGATGCGCGATTTTGCCCAGGTGGTAGGTAATGGAGTCATTGACATGGAAATGGCAGAGTATGGACTGAGGGCACTGAATGTGGATGAACATGGGCTTGATGACATGGATAACCGCATTCTGACAGCCATCATTGATAAGTTCAGGGGGGGGCCGGTGGGGATCACCACGATTGCCACAGCCGTAGGGGAGGAATCAGGCACTCTCGAAGAAGTCTATGAACCCTTCCTGATCCAGGAAGGATTCATCAAGAGAACCCCCCGGGGAAGGGAAGCTACCCTGAAAGCCTACCAGCACCTGGGCAAGTCACCGGACAGGAAACAGGAGGATAACCTGCTGTTCTGAACGTTATTTCGACACCAGGCGGAAGCCGTTTCCATGAATGTTCACGATCTCGATACCCGGATCATTTCTCAGGTATTTTCGAAGCTTGGCGATATATACATCCATGCTCCTTCCGTTGAAATAGGTATCACTGCCCCATATTTTCTTGAGGGCAGCTTCCCTGGGCAGCAGGTCATTTCGGTGGTCGCAAAGCATCTTGAGCAGTTCATTTTCCTTTGGGGAAAGCGTGTGTGATTCATCCGGGCTGACCAGGGTCCGCAGCCGCGCATTGAATTTGAACTTCCCCAATTCAAAATCCACCAGTTCAGTTTCCTTGCTGTTCAGTTCCTGATTTCGCTTGAGGATGGCTTTTATTTTCAGCAGGAGCAGTTCGCTGTCAAAAGGCTTGGTAATGTAATCATCAGCCCCAAGCTTATATCCCTGTATGATATCATCTTTCATGCTTTTGGCAGATAGGAAAAACAGGGGAATATCGGGATCCACATTCCGGATCTCCTCTGCCAGCGTGAATCCATCCATATTCGGCATCATGACATCGAGCAGACACAGGTCAAACTTTTCCCTGCGGAAAGCAGCCAGGCCAAGGATCCCATCCCTGGACAACTCAATGCTGTAATCATTCAGCTCCAGGTAATTCTTCAGCACCATACCCAGGTTGGAATCATCTTCCACGAGCAGGATATGGGGTTTGTGATCTTCCATGATTCTTACATTTAATACTCAAATTTACGGTATATATTCGAGCCAGGCCTTCCGATTACCTGCTGATCCGGGAACTGAGGGGATAGCGCAGATTACTGTAGTGATCCAGATCCGCCTTAATGCTTCCCACGGATATGGGGCTGTCAATGCGCAGGGGAATATGGTTTCTGTCATCGCTGACCCAGACCGTCATCTGTTCCCCGCCGTTGAAAATGGTTCCCTTGATCAGCAAGGGCTTGAACTTGATTGCATGAAAACGGCCATACCTGGTTTGAATGTCCTGTTTACCCAAATACCTGATGTAAATACTGTACACTTTGTCATCGAGAAACATGTAAAATGGGATCTTGTCCCCGGGCTTGTAACGATCAAAATCAATATTGCGGGCATAAAAAATAGTGCTTAACACATCCTGGATGCAATCCGGCACTTTAAATACCCCATGGGTACTGGTTGCAGTGCCCATGGCATGGTTGAAAATAACACGGTTATAAATATGATATCCGCCTTCATGAACCTTGCGGATGAATTCCAGGGGAAGCAGGTCGGATGTATCGATATAGGTTTCATACCGGTCATTGACCTTGAAAAACCAGTTATAGGCAGCAAAGGTTTTACCGATACCAATCACATGGTATACCACTTGATTTCCCAGTTTTTCCAAACTGGTGGTGAAAGTGGCTTCTCCCGCACCTACATAGAAAATGCCCAGATTATAATTGATCCTCACTGAGAACTGTTCTCCTGATTTGAATGAGGTATTGGAAATGCCGCAGAAGGTTTGCTGGGCAGTGGTGGATTCTCCTGCTACCAGCAGG
>DATLTB010000131.1:0-15612 GCA_035533815.1 Chitinophagaceae bacterium | reverse complement strand
AGCGAAGCAGATCACCCCAGTCACTGTATCTTGGAAGTGCAATTTTGCTTATCCGGGTATGGGACAAGCTTTCAAAATGAAGGGGAAGGTCAATGGTTTTTCCCCGTACATCAAATTGGTAACTGTCTGAAGTATACAGCTTAACCAGTTCGTCCCATTGCTCGATCAAGTTCCGGCATTCCGCATCCATGGTTTGATCCAGTCCCTGGATAATCTGTTTCAGGGAATCTGGAATGATGTTTCCGGATTCCCTGATCATATCAGTTGTACCCCTGATCCGGTAAAGCTTGGAAGAGATATTCACCTGCTCTTTGATCCACAGGTCATACCTGGCTAAGGATTCCGTGATCTCTGAAAGGTATCGTACGCGTGCAGGTGGGATGATCAGTGATTGATCGGTTGGAACTGTCCTGACTATATTGCGGCTGATTTCCCCAAAACTGATTCCGCATTTGTTGCTGATCATTTTGAGCAGAAAATCAAATAAGTTATTGACTCCACTGTCATTAAACTGAGCGGCAATCGTACCGACAACCGGTAAATCCATATCCAATGCGGCCCATAAGGAATGATTCCTTTTATATTGTTTGCGGACATCATGCAAAGCATCCTTAGACCCGGATTTTTCATATTTATTGACTACAACCAAATCGGCATAATCCAGCATATTTATTTTTTCCAGTTGTGAGGCGGAACCGTATTCCGGAGTCATTACATAGATGCAGATATCACAATAATTGGCCATGGTCGTATCATTTTGGCCGATACCTGTACTTTCCAGGAAGATCAGGTCAAACCCTGCGTTCTGGCATATTTTCACTGCCTCCTGAACATGGCTGCTCATTGATTGACCACTTTCCCGAGTGGCCATGGAACGCATATATGCCCTGGGATTATGAATGGCGTTCATCCGTATCCGGTCACCCAACAGGGCACCTCCGGTTTTTTTTCTGGAAGGATCCGCAGAAATCACTGCAAGTGACTTATCGGGAAAGCGCTGGAGAAATCTCAGGATAATTTCGTCAGTCAAAGTGGATTTACCGGCACCTCCCGGACCGGTGATGCCAATGATGGGTACCGTACTTTTTCTCTGGGAAAGCTGCCGTTGTATTTCTTCAGACTCCGGCAATTCATTTTCAATGATGGTAATGGCCCGGGCAATACCCAGCTGTTCCTGTTTAAGGGGGAGATGATAATCTTTATCAGGTGTTGACAGGGCTCCCGGGCCGCAACGGTTAATCAGATCTGCTACCATTCCCTGCAAACCCATTTTACGCCCATCATCCGGAGAATAGATCCGTTCAATACCATAACGCTGGAGTTCTTCTGCCTCTGCAGGGAGGATTGTTCCTCCTCCTCCACCGAAAATCCGGATATGCCCGCTTTGTTTTTCCACTAACAGATCATGCAGGTACCTGAAAAATTCCAGGTGACCTCCCTGGTATGAGGTCACGGCAATAGCCCGGGCATCTTCCTGGATTGCACAATCCACAATTTCTGCAGCAGAACGGTTATGCCCCAGATGAATGACTTCAGCCCCCATTCCCTGCATGAGCCTGCGCATGATATTGATGGTTGCATCATGACCGTCAAACAGGGCAGCGGCAGTGACAATCCGGAGTTTAGGAGTTAAAGACATTCCCATAATGCTAATATGGAGGCATTTATCGCTAAGCCAGAATACTTATCCTGGCAGATAAACTTTATGACCCCAAAAATACATGTAATCGGTTTAAGCCAGGTACAAGTTTTTTAGAATGATATTCCAGGTTTTGCATTAGGCATGCCAGGACTTAAACTTGACTCATTGCAATCATTAAAATTGAGTTGATGGCTGATCATTCTATCTTTGAAACTTAATCAGCGAAATCACCCATTGAAAGAACAAATGGAGTAACTGTTCCCTATATTTGAAAATAACCTTGAATAATGGCAACCTTTGCAATGGGGAATCACCTACTTTTAATCAGACTATACCAAGTCAGTAAATTTAGAAAAGGATATAAATGATTGGGTATTTTAATTTTCAATGAATCCTTCAATGGCAAAAAACGGATGGTCCAATAAGTTATTGATAATTTTATTGTTTTTTCCACTTTTCCTATTCAGGACCGCTCAGGCACAGGTCCCATTGGCGCATTTTAAATCCGTTGGTTTTTTTACTGGGTTTGGGTTGGGGATTTACCCTGACGGGGAGTATACTCCAATTTTTTTTTCCGGTGAATTTGATTTTGCGTTTCACAGACAGTATAAAAAGGATTTTTTTATCTGGTATCTGGAACCCCAGGTCAATCTTGTTTCCGATAATTTTGCTGTAAATATTGAATTTGGGTGCAATATTGGTATTGGCAGGATTATGAAGATTTCACCTGCGGATTACTTTTATATGAAACTGGGTACAGGGCCGCATTATATTTCAGCGCATGTGTTTAACGAGGCCAGGGGTTTCATTTTTTCTGATAATTTCTCCACAGGATTTTATCATAGATTAACCCGGGAAAACCTGTTCTTAAACCTGCAACTGAGGCTTCGTCATATTTCAAATGCAGATTTAAAATATCCCAACGGAGGAATAAATACTATCAATTTTTTAATTGGCCTTTCCCGGATCAAATAGATTAGGATCACCTGACCTGCCCACATTAAACAAGGATTGCGCGTGGTTGGGCGTTTCCTGTAGATTGGTACAATTCCTTTTTTTGAGTGAAGAAAATTAAAACCACCTGCATTTTCGGGGGTTTTCTACAAAAGCAGGGAAGAATGGATAGTGAAGCAGATAAGAAAACATTATTTATACTAATATATTGATATTAAAAAGATCAATAATATCCCGGCATTCTCCCTAAAACAAACCATAACTTCGGACTTTTAGCTTTCACCTGGATTAAAACAAATGCCTCCTACTTTTCTCCTATATCTTGGACTGATGGGTTACATCGGGGCGACTGTGGTGACTTTTGTGGTATTTATTCCCATGATGTTTTTTGACACCAAAAGACTAATGGCAAAAAAGGTGCTTGCGACAGTTTTAATTTCATTTCCTTATTTAATCACTATGGGGCTTTTTAGTGTCTTTATTTTTGTTCTCCCGGCACTGGCGTATTCCTGAATAGCAAATTGTGGGTTTATTCCCAGGCCAATGGAAATCATTTTATCGCTTATTGGGTTATTGAAATTTGCAGGTTTTGTGGCTATAACCTTTTTATATTTATGGTATTTTACCAGCAAAATAATTTACCAGCGGCTTTAAAAGAAACCAATAGCAGACTTTTTGGAAAGTGACAAAGTTTTTAAATTCTTATTGGGGTATATGATTAAATTTATACGTTATCCTTCAAAATCCAGGGATGCCTGAAAATGCAATGGGTAAATGAAAGATGGCCATTAAAGGAGGACCGGATTTTGTTTAGGGATCCTTATTTGGATATTTTGAACTGGTCTAATAGTTTTAACATGACTCCATTGGTCCAACCGAATCCATCCTGCAGCGGATATTCCCCGCCTCCTGCGGACAGGCTGGTATCTTCCACATTATATTTTTCCAGCATCTTTCCGGTTTTTCCATACACTTTAACTCCCAGATTTATCCAATTCAGTGCAGCAGCTCTGGCCAGGTTCCTGGAAGCAGGGTAATTGTCCAACCCTTCTATGGAAATATATTCCAGGGGAGCCCAGCCGTTCGGGGCATCCCATTGCTGTCCGGTTGTTTTCAGTGAAGTGACCAGTCCACCCGCTTTCAGGAATTTATTCCTGATGGTTTTTGCGACTAAGGCAGATTGTTCAGGAGAAGCCAGTTTGAAAAATAACGGGAACATGCCTGCCAGGGTTAACTGAACCGAGTGCTTTTCGGTGCGCAATACATAATCCGTATAAAAACCTAATGACTTGTTCCAGAAGTATTTTTGAATGGCCTTTTGGCGTTTTTGTGCTTTATCCTGGTAAATGCCGGCAAGTTGTTTGTTACCACTGATTTCATAACTCCTGGCGATGGTTTTCTCCAGATGGTACAACAGGCAATTCAAATCCACCGGCACAATTTCCAAGGTAATGATTGAAGAAAGTGTTTTCCCGTCCCTAAACCAGCGGCTGCTGAAATCCATACCGGATTCTGCAGCTGCCCGGATATTGCGGTAATATTCTGCAGCAGGTTCTGGGGATAATTTTGCTCCCATGATATCCTCCCGATATGATTCTTCCCTGGGCTGGTTACTTTCATCCCAGTACCTGTTCAGTATTTCCCCGCCGGGCATGCAGGCAACCTGCCCGATCATTTCACCGGGTTTGACCGATTTTGCCCCTTTCATCCAGAACTGATATTCCCTGATCAGGGCTGGCTGATAAATGGCATAGATATACCTGCCTTTAATTTGTGCAAGCAATTCCACCATCATAGAAAAAAATGGTGGCTGGGAACGGGTGAGGTAATAAGATCTGTTTCCGTTTGGGATGAAACCATATTTATCAATCAGGTAAGCAAAATTCATGACCATTTTTTCGATCATGTGCACTCTTCCGCTTTCTTTCAGCCCCAGCATGGTAAAATAGGAGTCCCAATAATAGATTTCCCTGAAACGGCCACCCGGAACAATATAGGAATAGGGCAACGGAAGCAGGGAAGAAAAGGGAATCTTAGTATCCGGATTCCGGCTAAGGACATTCCAAAGCTCATTAATATGGGCTTTCACGGTTTCATTGGTATCCGTCCGGTAGTGACTGGAATTGTCAGGGGGAAGGTTGAAATGATCCAGGACAAATTGATGAAGGTCAAAACCAGGCTTGTCTTTCATCCCCAAATATTCCATGACTATACGGGAAGGATCGGACTTCGGCGTGCAATCCACGAACGTTTTATTGTCCGGGAATACATTACTCATCTGCACTGCGGTGAATAGACTCCCGTAAAGTTGTCTGGGAGTTAGCTGCTGAGCCGCCAGGAAGCCAGGTATCATCAATGGAAGAAGCAGGAAAAGCCATCGTTTTTTCATCGCTTATAGATTAATATCATATTTTACCTTCCTGGACTAATTCACGGTAAATGTCCTTTTTTCCGGACCCACTCCGGTAATCTTAAGTCTTTTCCAAATCTTCGGTAGGTTAGTTTTAATCTGCTCAATGCCGTTTGGGGTAATCTGGAGGCCTCCGAATCCATCCAGGACGGACTGCAGCATTCCTCCTGCACAAGTGGCAAAGTAGGGATTGGTTCCTCCTGCAGATTCAGCCAGTACCCCGAAAGGCGGAACTTCATTGGGCTGATAGGCTTTTTGAAAAAGGGAGTATGCCCTTTGGGGGTCTCCCAACCGGGAATACAGGATGCTCAGGACGGCATAGCTCATCGCGGGTCCGTTTCCTATCCGGGGTTCATAATATAGTAGATCCCTTCGAATCTGTCCGGTATCCCGGATTAAACCCAGGGGATAGGCAAGCAGGTTAACATCAGCCTGCTTGATGAGCCTTCCATCATAGCCCGCATATTCACTGGTTATTGCTCCGGGTAATTTCAATATAGGAATATTTTCTGCTACCAGTTCCCAATCGGGATCAGGAGCCAATTCCAACAGGCGGGCTGCATCAGCCGCATCTTTCAGGTTGGTGATGGCAGCCCCATTGGTGAATGCATCGTTATCGATATTCTCAGCCCATTCATCAGCGGCAACAACATTATTGATGTCATACCTTCCCGGCCCGTTCCGCTCAACCCGCGAAACCCAGAAATCCGCGGTGGCTTTCAGCATCGGAAATCCTTTTTCCCGGAGCCACTGAGTATCGCGGGTGACACAGAAATAGTTCCAGGCTGCGATACCTACACAGGCCGTAATATGATGTTCAAATGGACCGCTCAGTGCCCAGACCGGTGTTTCTTCATTGCCGGAAGCCGCAGATTCCCAGGGATACATGGCTCCTTTATAACCATGGATGGAAGCATTGTGCAGCGCTTCCGGCAGCCTGTCATACCTGTAATCAATCATTGATTTAGCCAATCGGGGATGGAGCATCAGGATGCCAGGATACATCCAAAGGTCTGCATCCCAGAAAATATGCCCATTGTACCCAAGACCCGAAAGCCCCATGGGGGAAATACTATAATCTGAACCGCTCCGCACAAAGGAATACAGGTGATAAAGAACAGCATGGATGGCGGTCTGACTCCGAGGATCGCCCGAAATCTGGATATCGCTTTTCCAGAGACTGTCCCAGGCAGCAAAGTGTCTTTCCAGAAGACTTTTACTTCCCTCCAGATCGGCAAAAACAGTAAGCCTTTCCGCTTCATTCAGTGGATCATGGTCATTGGCGGAAGACAGGACAGATCCGACTATACTGAAATGGTAGGTTTGGCCTTCCTGGAGTGTTTTGTGAAATTTCATGCTATGCATGTTGTTATCCCACATCTCATGGATCACTTCCGGCTGGCTGCCCTGTTGTTCAGGGAAAATAAAACTGGTAGAAGCTGCAATCAGGAGTTTACCTGTCGGGCTTCTCGCAGTTGAGGTTAAGAGGTGTATGATGGCCTTTGGGCGGTCTATCTCATTGTAATAATTTTGTACATCCCGGAGCATATCAGGTGCCTGTAATACGCTGGCCGGGGTTACGGTTACCTTTTTCAGTGCCAAGATGGTTATATCCACCATGCCGGTATAAGGCAATTCCCGTAGTGCCAGGTATGAACAACTTACCCTGATCTTATCCTGAAAGTCAAATGTTTCGGTAAAAACCGCAGTTTTCATGTCCAACTGCTGGCGCAAATGCGTAATATTTCCGGAATTAATACGTTGTCCGTCCACATCCAGGGTCATGTCCACAAAATTAAACACTTTGAGGATATTGCTCACCCGCCCCCGGCCATAATCGTCGTAGGCGCCGTTCAACACCACATCCTTTACGGATAACGGATCTGCTGAAGAAACAATGCCGATCATGCCATTGGCCACGGTAACCCCATAGTAATGAGCTGGATCGATATGACCTGTTTTCAGGATCCAGCCGTCTTCTGCACCCTGTCCAAGGACGGAAGTGCAATGATTAAGCAGGAAAATGGCGAAAACCCAGGAAATTAATTGTCTCATGGCAATCGTTTTTTTTCATTTGTCAGGATTCACCGATTCCTGAAAACCAGGATGCTGTCGTTATTCCTGGCTACCAGTATCAGGGGTGTGGTTGCGGTATGAATGGTTTTAATGTCCCTGACGTCCCCGGTGACATAAAATCCCGTTTTCCAGGGCCAATCTGCCCGGAATCCTCCTTTGCCGTCCCCATACAGCACCAGTCCGTCATTGGCATCATAACGTCCTTCGAAAGGCTGCACTCCATAAAAATTACCCCCAACCAGGATATCCGTATTCCCATCATGGTTGAAATCACCGGTGTCGAATGCTTCCACTGGAGCTACCTGAACCTCCGGAGGTAAAGGTTCTTCCCTGAATTGACCATTTCCTTTGTTGAGTAGAAGGACAGACTGGAAGGTATATGCCTTGAACAAGTCAGCTTTTTCCAGCTGATTACCGAAGATCTGCTCCACAGTTTGGCCTGCGAAGGATTTGTAATTGGTATATTTCGTTTTGATCAGGGAAGGCATTTCTTTTTCCAGTTCCTGTTTACCCAGGAAGGGGTAATATTGTCCATTTTTAGCATAGGCCAGGATTTGGTCCAATGTTCCATTTCTGTCAAAATCCCTGACATACATCTTGAGCGGGTAACCCTTGCTGGGCGCGAGTTTCGAGTTTTCCCCGTAATTGCCCACAAGGAGGTCAGGTTTACCATCATGGTTGACATCCACTGCTGTGATGGTCCTCCACCAGCCGTTCGTTTTGGAAAAACCCATCTGGGCAGTGACATTTTTAAGGCGGCCCCCGCCCATATTTTTAAAGAAAGTGATCGGCATCCATTCACCGACGATAACCAGATCAATTTTGCCGTCTCCGTCAAAATCGGTCCATACTGCATCGGTCACCATGCCCACATGTCGCAGGCCAGGGGCAAGACTGTCGGTCAGATCCCTGAAATGTCCGTGCCCGTCATTGACCAACAGGTAGGATTTCGGGATTACCCCATATTGCCTGGAATCCACCCGGCCTCCGACAAATAGGTCCATATCGCCATCCCCGTCGTAATCTGCAGCCTTCACGCAGGATTTGTTGGTAAACATGGGTGGAAGGGCTCCAGGATCTTTAGTAAAATGTCCATGCCCGTCATTAATATATAACCGGTCCAGCAGCGGGATCATATGATCATAGAATTCATTGCCACCACTCACGACATACAAGTCCGGATAACCATCCCCGTTCGCATCAAAGAACAGGGCATCGACATCTTCGCACAGGGAATCTGCCTGAAAAACGGATTGGTTGGAGAGAACAAAATGGCCATCCCTGGTCTGAATGAATAATTTGCCGGCCTGATATTTAGCTCCGCCCACATAAAAATCCTCCAATCCATCCCCGTTTACATCCCCTACGGCTATTTTAGGACCTTCGGTGGATACTTCATGGGGGATCAGCATCTGGCGGTCAAAATCAATGAATTCATTCTCCTTGTGCCGGTAAGGAAGGGCTATGCTGTCAGTCAGGTTGTAAAAAGGAAGTTTAGCCAGGTTCATTGTAGGCAATAGGCAGTTGACAGTGTCCTTTGCCTGCTGTTCCTGCAGGATCAGGGTTTGATCAGCGGCAATATGGGTAAGGAGCTGGGATTTCATATCGGGCCAAATGACCTCAAGGGAGTCAATCTCCTTGTTTTTCCCCAGACCGAACAGCAGGGTAGGGTCGGAACTGCTTAAAAACCCGCGGGTGGTCTGCACATAATTATATTGGAGCTGGCCATGAATACTGATCAGCACTTTGGTCCCAATGCCGAAAGTGTTTTTTCCGCTTCCCCTACACATGACTTTCAGGTAATGATTGTGGTTTATCTGCCTGGCATTGTTCCTGTAAATGCTGAGCGGGGCATTGACATTATTCACGACAAGGTCCAAATCCCCATCATTGTTCAGATCCGCATAAGCAGCCCCGTTGGACAGGGTCGCCTTTCCGAACCCCCATGCAGCCGATTGATCTGTGAACTTCAGGCTGTCCGAGCCACTGAAGATGTAATTGTGGACTTTCCCGGAAGGCATCATTGCGATCACTTCCTGATCAATCATCCGGGAATTGTTCAACACCTGTTTGATCTTTTCATTGGCGATATAATGGATGTAATCCAGGTCATTGGGCCGCCTCATGATACCGGTTGAAATAAACAGGTCCTTCTATCCATCATTGTTAAAATCAGCCATCAGCGGGCTCCAACTCCAATCTGAAGCCGCTACTCCGGCCATCAGGGCAATATCGCTGAAATGCCTCCCGCCAAAAGTATTCAACTGCAGGCAGTTCCTTTCATACTGGTAATTATAACCGAAGGTCAGCTTATAATCAAACATGTCCAGGTCATCATCACTTTCTGAAGATTTAAGGACCTTTTCATTTTCGGGCAGCATATCCATGGTGATCAGGTCCAGCCAGCCGTCGTTATTCATGTCCGCAGCATCACTGCCCATTGAACTGCGGCTTTCATGGCTGAAAGCTTTGTAGTTGCATTCCGTGAAGGTACCGTCATGATTATTGATATAGTAATAATCGTTTTCCTGGAAGTCATTGGATACATAAATGTCGTCCCATCCGTCATTATTGAAATCCGCCACTGTCACTCCTAGTCCGTATCCAATAGCACTGCTGTAGATTCCGGCCTGCTTCGTCACATCCACAAAATGGCCATTGTCATTGCGGTAGAGCCTGTCACCGCTTCGCATACTGTTTTTTCTTCTGAGGGAAGTATCCCCGAAATTGTCGACTGATCTGACAGAATGGTTTAACAGGAACATGTCCAGGTCCCCATCATGGTCATAATCAAAAAACACCGCCTGTGTGCCAAAACCGACATGGTCTAATCCGTACTTTGCTGCTTCATCACGGAAATGCGGTATCCCGTTCTTATCGTTACCCAGGTTGATCAGCAACTCATTGGCTGATTCCAGCCCCTTATACCCGCCAACGGTGCAAACATAGATATCCATCCGCCCATCTCCATTTACATCTGCCATGGTGCATCCGGTAGTCCAGTCAGCTGGTACATTCACGCCCGATTCCGCGGTGATATCCTTGAACCTGAAATTACCTTCATTGAGGTAAAGATGGTTTCCTCCTTTGTTGGAAGTCACAAAAATATCCGGCAGGCCATCCCCATTCACATCCCCGAGGGCCACCCCTCCTCCGTTATAATAATACAGGTAATCCAGGATGTTCATCGTGTCAGAATCGGTTATCCGGTTTTCAAAATGAATTCCTGTGCGCTCGGGAGAAAGTTCAGTAAACAAGGGTTTTTGCCGCTTGCAGGAACCGAATAGGGCCATGTTTCCTAGGATGATCAGTAAAAGCCAAACCCGACCTGAATGAAGTTTCCCTCCTCCTGGCATTCCCAGGTAAAGCAAAGAAATCTTCCCGCTTCTGAATAAGCTCAGATTTTCCATCCGGTCATTTTTTCCTTTTAAACAATACGGGAGTATCATTGTTCCTGGCCACCAGGATATAGCTGTTGCCGTTTTTTCCGCTTATCTGTCCGATGTCCCTCACCTGTCCGCGAACAAATAAACCGGATTGGGCAGGAGGAATGAAGGTGAAATTACCCCTGCCATCTCCCTTGAACAGGAATCCGTAATTGGCATCGTACCTGCCGATCTGGGGGATAACCGAATAGAAATTGCCACCCAGGTAAATATCGGGAATACCATCTCCGTCCAGATCTCCGGTCAGGATGCCGTAAACCGGGGAGAACTGGGCCTGTATGGGAAGTGCTTTCAAATTGAATTTTCCATTGCCCTGATTGATCAATACAGCAGATTGCAGATAATAGGCTTTTTTAACAATGGCATGTTGAAGCTGTGCAGGGCTAAAGACCTGCTGGATGGTTTTTCCAGCATAGTCTGCATATTTAGGGAATTTTTTCTTCAACTGCGGCATTTCCATGAGCAGGTTATCCTTCAGTTCAAATGGGTAGGAGATACTGTCACTTTTGTATAAGGTCAGGATGGGTTCTATGTTGCCAGTCTTGAAAAAATCATTCAGGTAAAGCTGTACCGGGTGTGTATCATCAGCTTTGAACTGCGCATTCAGTCCCAGGTTGCCCAGTACGAAATCCATTTTACCGTCCCCGTTAAGGTCCACCGGACGGATACAGTTCCACCATCCGTTGCTGAATGGTACCTCAATCCATTTTTTAAGCCGGGTGCCGGTATTTTTAAATATCGTAATGGGCATCCATTCGCCGACAATGACCAGGTCGGGTTTTCCGTCTCCGTCCACATCTGTCCAGCAGGCATCGGTTACCATACCCACCCGCCTGAGTTTTGGTGCCAGGTAATCGGTTTCATCACTGAAATGGCCTTTGCCGTCATTGACCAGCAGGTAAGACCTGGGATTGATGCCATAGATTCCCGGCACATTACGGCCACCAAGGAACAAATCAATGGCCCCGTCATGGTTAAAATCGCAAGCCCTGATGCAGGAAGCATTGGTAGAAACACTGGGCGGAAAGGCTCCTGCAGCCCGGGTAAAATGCCCCTTGCCATCATTGAGGTACAGGCGGGGTCTCAGCATGGGGGATCCGGTCTCATACTCATCTCCGCCGGAAGCAACGACCAGATCCGGTTTACCGTCACCGTTGGCATCAAAAAATGCAGCACCGATATCTTCATAATCCCTGTCCGAATCCAGGGCAGGTTCAGGCATCCTGACGAATTTACCGTCCTTGGTCTGTATGAATATTTTTCCGGGGTCTCCTTTGGCGCCTCCGATGAAAAAATCTTCCAGTCCATCCCCGTTGATGTCTCCTATCGCCATTTTGGGTCCTTCGGTGGATAACATTTCCCAGGTGAGCCGTTGCTTGTCGAAATCATCATAGTCGTCTTCCCGGTGTCTGGAATCACCTACTATATCCTTGGTGGAAACATCTTCATAAAGGGTGTGATATTTCTTCGAATGGTATACAAAAAACCGGTTGGCATCCTTTTGATATAAGGTAATAGTTTGATCCACATTTACATGGGTAAGGGTCTGCATTTTGTGGTCTCTCCGGGGCCAGACAATGACTAGGGAGTCCAGTTGTTTGATCCTGTCTAATCCGAAAACCAGGGTGGGATCCATACTGGACTCAAAACCCCGCTGAGGCATTTCTTGAAGGACAAATTTCCGCCCCTTATAATAGCAAGTCACTTCTGCGCCGATGCCAAAAGTATTGCCGCCTTCCCCCTTCAGCTTGACCCTGAGATAGCTCCGGTGGAGCAGTTCACTGGTCATGTTGCGGAAAACGAAGCAACCCATATTTTCGTTATTCACCACCAGGTCCAGGTCTCCGTCATTATCCAGGTCTCCATAAGCTGCTCCGTTGCTGAAACTGGGATAGGCCAGGCCAAGACTGGCAGCCTCATTTTTAAATCGCAGATTATGCTGGTTGACGAAGGCAGAATTGGGGAGGGGGGTGGAAGGTATTTTATCAATGAAATCCTTGTAATTGAAACTTCTGGTTTCCTCAATCTGCTTGCGGGTTTCATCATCGGCAAAGAAATCCAGGAAATCCTGATTAGTCAGGTCTTTATAAATGCCGTTACATACATAGAGGTCTTTCCATCCGTCATTATCAAAATCAAAGGCCAATGCCCCCCAGCTCCAGTCTGAAGCTTCCACTCCGGCCAGCTGTCCGATTTCGCTGAAAGTGTTGTCCCCGTTGTTTAGCTGGAGCATATTGCGTGCGTACTGGTGGTGAAAATCATTGGATATCTTAGCCCGGGCTGGGTCGTAATCGTCAAACCTGGAAATGGTTTTCAACCGGTAATCGCTTTCGGGAAGCATATCGGTCGTAAAAATATCCTGCCGCCCGTCATTATTAATGTCGGCTATATCGGATCCCATAGAAGCCTGACTCATGTGTCCCAGCTCACTGTCCGATTCTTCCCGGAATGTGCCATTTCCCTGATTGATATATAGGTAATCTTTTTCGAAAAAATCATTCGACACATAAATGTCGGGCCAGTGATCCCCATTCAGATCTGCAACGGTCACACCCATTCCGAACCCAATCACACTGCCATAAATGCCAGCCTGAGCGCTCACATCGGTGAAATGACCATTGTCATTACGATATAATTTATCACCGCCCAGGCTATCCCGGATATTGCGAAGGTTGCGGTCAAAGCCGAAGCTGCCTATTGGTCGGAAACTGTTGTTGAGTATAAAGCAATCCAGATCACCATCCCCATCATAATCGAAAAAGGAGGCATGGGTACCCATGCCCCGGTCCGCCAAACCATATTTTGCCGCTTCTTCCTTGAAATGAGGCACCCCGTTTTTATCCACACCCTGGTTGATGAATAACTGGTTTGCCCGGTCGTTTCCCGGGAGATTCCCTGAATTGCATATATAGATATCCAGCAGGCCATCTCCGTTGACGTCAGCCATGGCCACCCCGGTGCTCCATCCTTTATGCATATCCAGGCCAGCTTCCTTGGTGACATCCTCAAAATGCCAGTTTCCCCGGTTCAGGTAAAGTTTACTTTCACCCATATTGGAGACCAGGAAAATGTCCGCCCAGCCATCATTGTTCACATCACCAATGGCGACGCCGCCGCCATTGTAAAAATTGCGGTAATTGAAAACATTGAACTGTTTGCTCGAAATGACTTTGTTCTCAAAATGGATACCTGTCCTGGAAGGCGGCATCAATTTAAACAAGGCGTTCTTCGGAGGCTGATATGCAGAATGACCGCAGGAAGTTAACAAAAGCCCGGATGATAACGTCAATAAGAGGAAACAGGATCTGTACATATCAAAATCACGGGGTCAAGGAGGAACTATAAAAATAAGCAAAAATAAAGCATCCTGTTTTGAATACAGGATGCTTTATTACTCATTTTAGCTTCTTTCTGGATCAATAACCCGGATTCTGCTTCAGATTGGGGTTAGAGGATATCTGTTGGGCAGGAATAGGGAAAAGTTCAGTATGGTTGTCGGGATCCTGGGTTTTATCCGGGGTACGGGCAGCTTCAAAAAGTCCGTTGCCGAAGCGGATCAAATCTTGCCTGCGGCAAAGTTCCCAGGCGAATTCCCGGCCTCTTTCTGCGAGCAGGTTGGGGAAGGTCAGGTCAGCCATGGTCCAGTCATGGGACACATCGCCGCCATAGGCACGTTCCCTGACTTGGTTAACCAGTCCGAGGGCATCTGACAGGTTGGTTCCCAGCCTCATTTCACATTCGGCTTTCATCAATAGTATATCCGCGTACCGGAAGATCACCATATCATTATCCTGGTTGCCGGAAGTGCCGGCTTCCGGGAAATATTTGATATTGCGAACCCCGGCCAGCCGGAATGTATCAGCGGGATCAGAAATATAATTGATCACCGGCGTGAAAACCAGCAACTTCTGTGTCTGAATATCTGTTAATTTCAGGGAAGGGTCAGCAGAATAAACCAGCACATTCGTGCTGGGGGGATAAGCGTACTGAGTATTGAACTGCTGACCGATCAGGTACTGACCAGTACGCTGGTCCAAGAAGGTACGGTAAAGGTTGCCACCTTTAGCCGTATACACAGAATTTGTGTCAAAAAGATTGTAAAAATCGGCTGTGGTTGAAAATCCGTTCCAGGGCTGGCCGCTCAGGTTGAAAGTTCCCTGGCTCTGGTAATGCAAGGTCTCCATTTCCCAGTTGTCTCCCCCGATATTGGTCTTGTCAAAAGGGACTACAAATATATTTTCCACAGAGGTCTGGTTAGTCGGGGAAAAGTTATCGAAATAATCCGGCTGGAGACTGTATTTCCCGGAATTCATCACAGAATCACAGGCTGAAATGCAGTCTGCCCAATCAGGGGTACCGGTAAACACACCAGCATTTAAGTATAATTTGGCCAGCAGTGTCCAGGCCATCCACTGGGTAACCCGGCCATAGGTGGTACCATCCACATTCTGTGGGAGATTATCAAGGTTGGTCTTCAGTTCGTTGACAACAAAGGCATACACCTGGGCCCGGGGGGTATTAGTCACAGAGTCCGGGTTGGTGTTGAAGTCGATCACCAGGGGTACATTTCCCCAAAGATCAAGAGCCAGATAATAGTAATAATCCCGGATCGTTTTCAACTCTGCGTTGATTGCCGGAAGCGTGGGAGGGGGAGTCGGCAAGCTGTTCACTACTTTCAGGATAAAGTTTACTTTCCCGATACCGGAATAAATATCTCCCCAGGCTCCATTGATAATAGCATGTGTGGGCGTCCAGGTATGGAGCCACATTTGCTGCCACTGGTCATTATCATACCAGTCTCCTCCGCGGGTCGGGCTGATCTGTTCATCTGAAGTCTGTTCAACAAGGTCAAAGGTATTCCCGTTAGGAATGGCGGTCAGGGACTGGTAAGCCGGCCCCACCCCGGCAGCCACCTGGGCCGGGGTCTGCCAGAAATTGGAATTCAATACTGCACTGTAAACCTTGGGTGTCAGGTTTGTGCAGGAATCAGCAATGGAAATCCCAATCAGGACGGTGATGAGCCCTATATATATTTTAATTGTTTTCATGGTCATACTTTTTCTGGTTAGTGGTGAATTATTTAA
>DATLTB010000130.1:0-4769 GCA_035533815.1 Chitinophagaceae bacterium | reverse complement strand
TTTAATAACGGTGAATATGAAAGGCCAAATCTGCACCTGGCCAGGGCAATTGTTCCGGCTTTGAAAAGGGAGAAAGATCCGCTGATGACGCCTTCTGAAGCCATGGGACTGAACCAATACGGTTTATACTATTTTAAAACTGCTGTTGCCTTGGATCTGCTGCGCACAGTGGTGCTGGATACCAACCGCTTTGACTATGCATTCAATACCTATATCCGGCGCTGGGCATACAAACATCCCCAGCCGGAAGATTTTTTCCGGACCATGAATGATGCTGCAGGAGAAGACCTGGGCTGGTTCTGGAAGGAATGGTTCTATAAGAACTGGACCCTTGATCAGGGTATCACCAACGTTAAATATGTAGATAATGACTCCACCAAGGGTTCTCTTATCACGATTGAGAACTTCGGAAAAATGGCCATGCCAGTCATTGTGCAGGTCAGTGAGGTTAATGGAAATACGCAAATCCTGCATTTTCCGGTGGAAATCTGGCAAAGAGGAGGAGTATGGACATTCCGGTGCAATACCACCTCAGCTATCCGTTCAGTCCAGCTTGATCCTGAACATCAGCTGCCCGATATCAATCCTGCAAATGATGTGTGGACCGCAGGCAGTTCCAAATAGCTAAAATCAGTAAATAAAGGATATCCGCATGGATATCCTTTATTTAAACATTCAGGCTGGTCTATTGCACAGGCCAGTCATCTGTCCGAAACGGGGAAGCTGGTAAACCCCGCATATTGTACAGGTTTGGCCTGGCCGTGTTGGAAAAGCCGAATTGAACGGCTACCGGGTGAGGGACTGAAGGAGAATATACTTCCAGCACGCTGTCCCTGATAACTGCATTTGCCGGATAAAAATGGCGGTCCTTGCCGGCAATTTGAATACATGTTAAAGAATCCCCTTTGATCTGCAGACCGGAACCTGCAAAATCAAAGTAAATGCGGATGTGGCTCTTCCTAATTTGCATGTCCCTGTATAAAGGGCCTGAAAAACTGATGTCCGGTAAATGGTAGTTATTGGCCAGGGCCCAATTGGCGAGACGGTCCCCAATATCCCTTTTGTCAATGGGATGGATATTATTGGTATCCACGGTAATATCAGTCGTAACTACCATTCCCGTATGGGAAACATTACGGTAAGTAGCAAGCTGTGCCTCCCTGACGAGTGCTGCACTGTCCCTGTTTCCATAATTAAATGGAGCGATCTGTACAAAGTAAAACGGGAAGGATTTACCCCATGCATTTCTCCAGGATCTGATCATCCGGGAAAAATCTTCTTCATAAGTACCTGGGTTAGCTACATTGGTTTCTCCCTGGTACCAGATCGCTCCAGCTACCGGAAAAGAGACAATCGGTGCAATCATGGCGTTGAAACATACTGAGGGTACCATGGGACACCAGGGTGCAGGAAGCAATACCCTGGCTGATTGAGCCAGCTTTAAGTGGGCCTTGAAAATGGAATCCGGCATCCAGGCCTCTACAGGTGTACCTCCCCAGCAGGATTCAATTAATCCGATCGGTTCCCGGAGTTTCCGGTAAAGTGCCCTGCCAAAAAAATATCCGGCCGCACTGAAACCAAACATGCTCCTGGGAGTACAAATTTCCCACTTCCCAGCCACCGTGACCTGGGGGAAAGCTGCTGTGATATTATTAATATGAAAAAACCTGATCAGGGGATAATGGGCTGTGGCCGTATCCTGTTGCCAATGAGCCATCGTCCGCCAGGAAGCACTGAACTCCATATTGGATTGCCCCGTGCAAAGCCAGTCCTCCCCGATGACCACATCATGTATGATCAATGCGCTATTCTTGGTAAACACGGTTACTTGATAGGGGCCGCCGGCAGAAGGCGTGGGAAGAGTAATTTGCCATTCGGCAAAAGCATCTGTATAGGTATGGAGGGTATCCCGAGACCAACTGGCCACCAATTTTACTCCTTCCCTGGGCCCTGCCCAACCCCAGACTTTCAATTGGGCATGTTGCTGCAAGACCATGTGATCTGAAAAAATTGCCGGTAACCTTAACTGTTGTGCACCGGCTGCAAAACCGCTAAGGGTACAAAGCAAGGGGAATATACCCCTGGCAGATTTCCGAAGGATGTATCTGATTTTTGTTGACATATGCATTTGTTATTCAATTATTCAGAGGCATTCCGTTAAAATTTTAATTATCGGTATGGCTTCTTGAAAAAATTCCCCACAATCTGATTGAACAGTCGCCGGTACCTGATCAAGGTGTCATGCCCGGAATCTGGCAAAATCCAAAGGTAGGCCTTCGGAATATTTTCATAGATCAACAGGGTATGGGCTGGCCGGATCAAATCATGATCTCCCCCGATGACCAGGGTCGGACAATGGACGCTGTGCAGCTCGGCAGGGGTAATATGAGGATGTTTCAGCATCAGTTCCTGTAACTTGATCAGATTACGGATAAAAGGCGTTTGCGGCTTAGCTTTAGCCCATTTAACCACCTTGATGATGTCCTGAAATGCAGCTGTGACGAGAGCAGTCGTATCCGGAGTGAGATTTGCTCCGGTTTCTGCAAGTTTTTTCACCTTGTCCGGATGTCGAATGGCCAGCAATAATCCATCAATACCCCCATCACTCCATCCGATGACATCACAGGAATCCAGGTGAAGGGTATCCAGCAGGGCATTGAGATCATCAGCCATCATGGAATAACTGATGGAATCACCTGGGTCGATGGATTTCCCCTGAGCCCGGCTGTCTACCGCAATTACCTGATATGACCGGGAAAACCGGGGGATCTGGCCTGCCATGTCTGCGATAGATCCGCCATTGCCATGTAATAGCAGCAGGGGCCTGCCACTGCCATAAGTTTCATAATACATCCTGAATCCCCGGGTCAACAGATAATGGCCTGCCGGGGGATAATTACCATATGGGATTGGTGATTTGGCCTGACCTGAAACCTGGGAGGCCACAAACAAACAGGAAATCAGTCCAAAAAAAAAGTATTTAATACTCATCCTTTTTTAGTAGACAAAAATATTATGAATCTTCCACAAAGCATCAAATAAATATCCGAAAAAATGGTAATTTTTCATCAATTGTTGAATAGGTGCTATGCTAATCAATCGATTATTCGCTTATCATATTATAGGGTATGCGGATTAAAAACGTAATTTAGATATCGGTATACAGGAAAATTGTTCATGATATCCCATAACTGTCTTTCGAATATTTCTTTGTTTGTAGCCGACATAAACGGGGGAATCCTTATGATCCTTACTGGTTTTTATCCATTCTATACTATTGTCAATATTATTGGTATGAAAAGAAAGTTAATTTCCGGATTACCTATAAATAATTCAGACCATTTCAAATAATTATCAATGAAATCGAAAAAAATTTACTTGTTTACCCTGCTACTGATATCCTTGTTCCAATTTATGGCTCCAAACGTTCAGGCACAGACCCGGCAAATTCCGAAGGCAGATACGCTTTTTTTTGATGATTTTTCCGGTAAGACAATAGATAGGTCCAGATGGAATATTAGGATCACTGGCCGGGTATTTAATCATGAACAGGAAGCATATGTGGACTCGGCAGCCACCCTGTATATCAGTCATGGCAAGGAAGCAAAAGGAGCTTCCGGTGGAGTGTTGGTGATCAGGGCCTGTTATAGCCCGGGATATCTGACTACACAAGGCAAAAAACTAGATTTTATCTCCGGACGCCTGGATACCCGGGGGAAAGAGCAGTTCACTTATGGAAAACTCACAGCCAGGATGAAACTTCCCCGGGGTCAGGGATTTTGGCCGGCATTCTGGGCTTTGGGAAATGGAAAATGGCCAAGTACCGGGGAGATTGACATCATGGAAAATGTGGGTGAACCAAACTGGACCAGTGTAGCCATGCATGGCCAGGGGTATTCTGGGAATACTCCCATAGTCAAAAGATGGTTCTTACCTCGAAAAGACGGTATTACACACTGGCACACCTATTCGGTAGATTGGACAAGGGACAGCCTGGTATTCCGAATAGATGATAAAAGGGTTTACCAGGTAACCCGCAGTATGGTCAGCAAGTATGGCCCTTGGGCATATGACAACCCCAAATACCTGATCCTTAATCTGGCCCTGGGTGGAGGTTATCCGCAATCAGTCAATAAGACCTTAATTCCATATCCTGGTATTCCCGCCAAAACCCTTCAGCTAATCCGAAGAGGCGAAGGTAAAGTCTTGGTGGATTGGGTTCTGGTCACCAAAGCTGACCCTGTTGGGAGCCATTGAAAACAAATGGGAAAGATTTTTAGTCGGGTCCAGTTCCGAATGAACACGTATCCGGCTGATCATAAGATATTTGACCAAATCAACAATCCGCGGAATCAGATTTAAGGTTTTAATTACTGGTTCATTTACCTGTCAGGTGGTCAGCACACTCCTTTGGGAATGCACATTTGCTGAATATGTTTTTTATAATGATATCAACTTTCGACAGAAAATGGTATGGTTTAATCCTGTCTATTGATTCCTAGTTTCCCTTATCAAATAAAAATTTCAGGGATTTTTGACTGCAAATGGAGGAGTCAGGTAACCTTCTTCAGCCCTTTGTTTCCCCATCCTGTCATAGAGTTCCGGGTCATCCGGCTGCCAGGTGGCCAATCGAGTAGACCCAGGGAACCTCCCCCTGAGTCCCTCCCAGATCCGTACGTGATACTTGCGCATCATACGGCTCCTATTATTCGGCCCCTACGGCGTATTTCTACCATAGGCGGTGTGACCCCAAACTTCCAGTGTGCAAA
>DATLTB010000129.1:0-2058 GCA_035533815.1 Chitinophagaceae bacterium | reverse complement strand
CCGGGATCTTTCACCTATTATCCTTTGATAGCCGCATTGATAAAATTGAAGGAAATCGATAAAAATCGAAGAAATGGTGTTAATTTGGCACATGTTTAAATCTAAACATCTCTTACCTATGAAAAAATTATTATTTGCCCTTTTGATATTTGCTATTTCATCAGCTTCTGCACAAGACAATTCCCCTGCCCAAGGTGGAATACTTTCCAAGGTCATAGACATCCGCGAAAAACTGGTGGATCTTGCGCTTAGGAATCCGGATAATGAAATTGCCGACTTGAACATTCAAGCTGCTGGTTATACCCTGAAAAAAACCAAATGGGAATGGCTGAATTATGTCACTATTGCAGGTAATCTTAATGAATATTCCTTACGGGGTACTGTTTCTCAAAATTCCCTGCTTTATCCAAAATATAATTTTGGACTATTTGTACCCCTTGGATCCTTCGGGTCCAATGCAGCTGATGTAAAACTCGCCAGAAATAAACTTGCAGTGGCCAGGGCCATGAAGGATAATTTGTACCGGAAAATCCGAACGGAAACGCTGACTAAGTATGAAGATTACCTGATGTACAAGCAATTGTACACTTTGCAGGTGCAGCTTACCGATGGTGCCAATACTGCACTCCTAGAATCCCAGAAAAAATTTTCAAACGGAGAAATCCCAATTGAAGAATACAATAATGCCGCCAATTTATATAATCTGGAACTTGTGAAAAAGATTACTGCTCTTCACGATCTGAATGTATCTATTTTTGCATTGGAGCAACTCATTGGCCTTGACCTGAATACGGTACTTAATGGGCAATAGTAATAATGACTAAATCAATGTGATCTCCTCATGCAGGTCCGGAATCATGACCTCCCTGAATCCTTTCTGAATCAGCTTGGTCTTGAAATCCTTCTGGACCGGGTATTCCCCATGTACAATAAATACTTTTCTGACCATTTCCGGATCCTGGCAATCCAAAAACTTCAATAAATCCTTATAATCTCCGTGGGCACTCATGGATCGTATTTTTCCCACATGGGCATTTACCCTATATGGTCTTCCATAAATGGTTACCTCCTTAGCCCCTGCAACTAATCTTCCTCCAAGTGAATGTGGTTCGCAGTAACCCGTGATCAGGATCATATTGGCCGGATTGGAAATAGCATGGGCTATATGATGCTTAACCCTGCCGGCATCCGCCATTCCAGAGGCTGAAAGGATAACGCAAGGTTCCTTCCGGTCATTCAGCGCTATGGAAGACTTCACATCCCGGATATAAGAAAGGTTCGGAAAGTTGAATGGATCACTGTCCGTTTCCAGCAAAGTGCGAACAGCCCTATTGAAACATTCAGGATGGCTTTTGACCACTTCTGTAGCTTCTATGGATAAAGGGCTGTCTACAAATACTTCCACATCAGGGAGTCTCCCCGCAAGACTCATCTGGTTCAGTTCGAAAAGAAGTTCCTGGGTCCTGCCTACACTGAAAGCTGGTATCACGAGCCTTCCCTTCCTTTCCAGACAGGTTTCCCTGATATATTGTAATAGAAGTTCCGCCGATGGAGAAGATTCATCATGGAGACTATTGCCATAAGTAGACTCGATGAGGATATAATCAGCCTGCGAAAATATTCCAGGGGAATTCAGGATAATATCTCCGTACCGACCCACGTCCCCGCTAAAACTGATGCGAAAATCCCGGTCATTTTCCCTGATCCTGAGATGTACGGCTGCACTTCCAATGATATGACCGGCATCTGTGTACGTTAATTCAATATTTTCTTCCAACCGGCATACCTGTCCATAACTTATTGTTTGGAATTGGAGTAAAGCCCGGCGCACGTCTTCTTCCCCATACAGGGGTTCCTCTAGAGGTATTCCCAAAGTTTTTGCTCTTTTATTCATAAAATGTGCATCAGATTGTTGGATATCCGCCGAATCCAACAACAGAATCCTGG
Source organism: Chitinophagaceae bacterium (assembly GCA_035533815.1). Lineage (GTDB taxonomy): Bacteria > Bacteroidota > Bacteroidia > Chitinophagales > Chitinophagaceae > JANWKA01. The sequence goes on along the minus strand of DATLTB010000129.1, from coordinate 111 downwards.
TCAGGTCAAGAGTGGCTGGTGTGCAAAAGATTTGTCCCCTGAACCCCTCCCTGACAAGGCGGGGAATCAAGCCACAATGATCAATATGGGCATGAGAAAGAACAAGGTAAT
>DATLTB010000128.1:0-8390 GCA_035533815.1 Chitinophagaceae bacterium | reverse complement strand
TGTTTTACGAGGAGGCTTTTTTTTTTGCCGACAAAGATGGTTATGCCTCCTTCAACAGCTTTAAAACTGATTTCCCGCGTTCCTTATGGAAAATGAATCCGGTCAATAAATACTGGATGACCATCACGACCGGAAAAGGAAGCGAACCGGTGACTATTTTTGTCAAGCTGCCGATGTCCAGCCCGGATGAGGATGATTCTGCCCAGGATGAGCTGACTGCATACCTGGCCGATCAGGATATCCGCCCCACAGTATACATTCACCGGGGGCATAGTTATCACGTGGATGCCACCATTGAAATGCTGCAATCCTCTGCCAGGGTGGTTATGCTGGGATCCTGCGGGGGGTATAACAGCCTGGCGGGTGTCCTGAACATTGCCCCCGATGCGCAGATCATATCGTCCAAGCAGACCGGATCCATGTTTGTGAATGAGCCCATCATCCGGATCATAGAAGAATATATCCGTACCGGTAAGAACCTGGACTGGATTTCCATCTGGGCCACCCTGAACAAGGAGTTCATGGCCGACCCTGCCTTTTATGCCCTGTTCCAGGATTATATCCCGCCGTACCGGAACATGGGAGCTATTTTCATCAAGGCGTATCGCCGGCTGGTCCGCCAGCAGGAAATGCAGGTGAGCGCCCTCAATACCCCCCATTAGGATAATGCCGGATTTGGGCCTTTTTCCACCAAAGGCTTGCCACTTACCCGGCCACCAGGAATATTCGTAATTTTACTCCCTCAATCTGCTGAACTTTGAACGCTAAGCCGGTATTTAATCCGGGTTTGCTGAAAAGGCTTTTTTCCTTTACAGCACCATACCGTAAAACCCTCTATATCTCTGTCATCCTGGCTGTGGTACTGGCTGTAGTTGCCGTGCTCAGGCCCTGGCTGATCCAGATTACGGTGGATAAATTTGTCATTCAGGCCAATCCCTCCTTCATCCATGTGCACTGGCTCAGGGAACTGGTGGAACGTATGATAGCCACCGGTGGACTGGTCCGGGTGATCGTCTGGATCACCGTGATTCAGATCGGAATCCTGATCCTGGAAACGGCCATGCGGTTCTATTTTTCCTATATCACCAGCTGGCTCGGGCAGACCGTGGTCAAGGATATACGCACCTCCCTGTACCGGAGGGTGGTCAGCCTGAACATTTCCTTTTTTGACCGGACTCCGATCGGGACACTGACCACCCGGACCGTGGATGATATCGAAAAGATCAATGATATTTTTTCGGAAGGATTGATTTCCATTGTGGCTGACCTGCTGACCATCGTGGTCGTCCTGGCCACTATGCTTTTGACAGACTGGCGGCTCACCCTGGTTTCCCTGGCAGTTTTCCCCCTGCTGATCCTGGCTACCTACTGGTTCAAGGAAAGTGTCAACCGGTCCTTCCACCGGGTACGGGATGCCCTGGCCAGGCTGAATGCCTTCGTACAGGAACATATCACCGGCATGTTCATTGTCCAGGCCTTTGCCGTGGAAAAAAGGGAATCCGGTAAATTCAGGGGGATCAACAAGGATTACCGCAAAGCCAATATTGATGCGATCTTCGCCTACTCTGTGTTTTATCCTATTGTGGAAATCATCTCTGCCATTTCCATCGGCCTGCTGGTCTGGTATGCTTCGGTGCAGATCATCCATGAGCAAAACCTGCCCGGCGTGATCATCGGTTTTGTATTATATATCAACCTGCTGTTCCGCCCCCTGAGAACCCTGGCCGATAAGTTCAATACCTTACAACTCGGCATGGTCTGCGGAGACCGGGTCTTCCGGCTGCTGGACAGCCAGGATTTCATCCCAGATACCGGCAAGCATGCCCCAGCAACTATCCGGGGTGATATCCGGTTTGACCAGGTCTGGTTCGCCTATTCACCTAATCAGTATGTCCTGAGAAATATCAGTTTTGACCTGAAGGCCGGGCAGACCCTGGCCATTGTGGGTCATACCGGCTCAGGGAAAACCACGATCATCAGCATCCTGAACCGCTTGTATGAAGTGCAGAAAGGCCATATCCTGATTGACGGAACTGATATCCGGGAATACAGCTTGCAGGCCCTTCGCAGCAGGATCGGCGTGGTGTTGCAGGATGTTTTCCTGTTTTCCGGCTCTGTCCTGGAAAATATCACCCTGCGCAATCCCCGGATCAACCGATCCCAGGTGGAGCACGCAGCCCGGCTTATCGGCATGCATGATTTCATTATGCAGCTTCCGGGGAATTATGATTTCAACGTGATGGAACGGGGCAATACCCTTTCACTGGGCCAGCGGCAGCTGATCTCCTTTATCCGGGCCTTGCTGTACGACCCGGCCATCCTGGTCCTGGATGAAGCCACTTCCTCCGTGGATTCCTCCTCCGAACTGCTGATCAGGGAGGCCATCGACAAGCTGGTCCGGGGCAGGACTTCCATCGTGATTGCCCACCGGCTGTCCACCATCAGCAGGGCAGACCAGATCCTGGTGCTGGACAAGGGTGAAATCCGGGAGTCCGGCACCCATGATCAGCTGATGAAAAAGGAAGGCTTTTATTACCGGCTGCACCAGATGCAGTTCCGCAAAGCCATCCTGGAGGCATAAGGGAGAACTCATTTCCTTAAACTATTGATCATCCTTTTTAGTGATCCTTTTTCCGTTCAGGTAAAACCAACACTCCTCACCCAGGGATCTGCTTTAAGCAATCCCCCTAATCCTGGTCCGGGTCAGCAAGCTTTGCAGCGGTAAAGAATGATCTCAGTAAATCACTCGATTTTTAAGCAGGCGATTTCAATATCGGAGTTGGATGGTATTCCTTCCCGGAAGCAGGAAGGGGTTCGAAATCATTAGCTGACTTAATAGAAGCCAGGGTGGATAAAAAGTAGCTGTTCAGATAATTGATTTGGCATCCAATGGGTATTTGGCCCGGGCAAAATCCAAAATCATTAAATAGATGATTGGGACATTTCATCCGTCTGGATTGATGATTCCCGGTCAATATGCCGCCGGTATTTTGAAACCTGGAATTCCCGGAGTTATGGCCAATATCAACCCGGTCAATCATTCCCTCTTAATAGAAGAAAAATTCTTTGTCTATCCTGTAAAATTCCATCCCCCCCTGTCCCTATAAATATGCGGTACCAGAACTGCATTTCAGGTTCCTCAAAAAACATGAACATGTTATCAAATCTCCCCCATTTTTTACCCCCGGATCAGGCCTTTGAACCTTATTTCATTTCCGGCTATTACAGGTATTAATTACCTTTGCGGCAAATTTCATCACCTCAAGATGCATAACCGCCGACCCGTACTTCGGATAGCAGCAGTTTTCCTGATTATTTGCCTCAGTGCGACCGCTGGGGAGGGCCGCGTCTTCGCAGCCCCTGCGAAAGACAGTACACTTACCCCAAAACCGGGTTTTGATGCCAACAAAGTAATCCTGGAACATATCAAGGACGCCCATGAATGGCATTTTTTTGCCGTGAACGGACATCAGGTGGTGTTACCCCTTCCGGTGGTGCTGTTTGTGGCCGGCCGGGGCTGGTCGGTATTCTCTGCAGCCCGGTTCGATCACGGCAGGCAGACCTACAAAGGGTTCAGGATGCTGACCGGGGATTATATCCGCAGGTATAATCTGCCCGCAAAGAGCTATTTCTCGGGCAAGATCATTGCCGTGAAGGCAGATGGTTCTCCTAATTTCGATCTGGCCATATATGATTATTCCCTGACCCGAAATGTGATGCAGATGATGCTTTCTGCGTTTCTGCTGGTGCTCATCTTTGTGGGAATGGCTTCCAAATACAGAAAAAACCCGGGCAAGGCACCCAGCGGATTCCAGAATGCCCTGGAACCTTTTGTACTTTTCATCCGGGATGATGTAGCCAAGCCTTACCTGGGCAAAAGATACCTGGCGTACCTGCCTTTTTTACTGACTGTGTTTTTCTTTATCTGGATCAATTCCCTGCTTGGCCTGATCCCCGGGGCAGCCAATGTGCCGGGCAATCTCGCCTTTACCGGGGTGCTGGCCCTGATCACTTTTATCTTTATTATGTTCAGTACCAACCGGCATTACTGGCAGCATATATTCTGGCCCCCGGGCATCCCCCTTTGGGTGAAGCCCATCCTCATTCCGGTGGAGATCCTGGGCATTTTCACCAAGCCCTTTGCCCTGATGATCAGGCTTTTTGCCAATATGCTGGCCGGACATATGGTCATCCTCAGCATTATCTCCCTGATATTCATTTTCGGAGGACTGGCTTCCATTGCAGGCTGGGGTTTTACCCCGGTATCCGTAGCGTTCACGGTGTTCATGTACCTGGTGGAGCTGCTGGTCGGACTGATCCAGGCATTTATATTCACCAATCTCTCTGCCCTGTTCATTGCCCAGGCATTCGAAGGAGGCAATCACCAGGGGGAGGAAGAAGCCATCATTTAGTCTTTCATTCATTAAATATATATTGTATGATCATTCTGAACATTTTATTTTTAGCTACCGGCATGGCGAAGGTGGGTGCCGGGGTCGGTGCCGGCCTTGCCGCCATCGGCGCCGGTATCGGTATCGGACAGATCGGCGCCAACGCCATGGATGCCATTGCCCGGCAACCCGAAATGGTCGGTGAAATCCGGTCCAACATGATCGTGATGGCTGCCCTGGTGGAAGGGGTAGCCCTGTTTGCTGTCGTGGTGGCCGTGCTGATCCTTTTCGTCGGCTAAGTTGCTGAACTGCAGCCGGCAAAGGGCCGACTGCAGTTTTACCCGGATTATTTTTTTAAACATAAAATCAATTTATCATGGATCTGCTTCAACCCGATTTCGGCCTTATTTTCTGGACCGCCGTCGTATTCCTGCTGACCTTTCTGCTGCTGGCTAAATTTGCCTGGAAACCGATCCTTAAACTGCTTAATGAACGGGAGAAAGGGATTGCAGATTCCATTGCTTCTGCTGAACGGATCAAGGCAGAAATGAGCCAGTTAAAATCAGAACATGAGCAGGTGCTGATGGAAGCCAAGGCCGAAAGGAGCCAGATCCTGAAGGAAGCCAAGCAAGTGCGGGATCAGTTGATCAATGAAGCCAGGGAAGGGGCAAGAACAGAAGCCCGCAAGATCATAGATGCTGCCCAGGTGGTAATCAACAACCAGAAGCTGGCTGCCATGACCGAGCTGAAGAACCAGGTGGGCCTCCTGGTGCTGGAAGTATCCGAAAAAGTGCTCCGCCGGGAGCTGGCTGACCGGGAAGATCAGCAGCAATATATTTCCCGGCTGACTGAAAATATTAAGTTGAATTAACCCCAATACCTGATCATGCAGAATCCCCGACTGGCCCTGCGGTATGCAAAATCCCTGGTGGACCTTTCTCTGGAAACCGGTAAGCTGGAAGATGTCCATCAGGATATCCTGCTGTTGCAATCGGTTATGAAAAACAACCGGGAACTGTTAATCATGTTAAGGAGTCCTGTGGTACCTTCAAAAAGCAAGGAAAAAGTATTCTCCTCCATCCTGGATGGCCGGGTGGATCCGATCACCGCCATGTTCTGCCAGCTGCTTATCCGCAAGGGAAGGGAAGCCTTCCTCCCTGAAATTGCCGAAGCCCTGATCCTCCTGTACCGCAGCATTAAGCAGATCAGCAATGTAAAAATTTCCACAGCGGTGGCCATTGACCCTGCGTTGCAGCAGGCCATCCTCAATAGCATCCGGTCCCATACCCCTTTGCAGGATATTGCCCTGGAAACCCGGGTGGACAGCAGGCTCATCGGAGGCTTTGTCCTGGAGACGGGAGATATATTGGTGGATGCCAGCATCCGGCGGGACCTGGATGAAATCAAAACACAGTTCCTGGAAAATACTTATTTACAGAAATTAAAATAACCACCTATTTAAATTACAGATCATGGTGCAGATTAAACCAGATGAAATTTCAGCCATCCTGCGACAGCAGCTGGGAAATTTCAATACAGTGGCAGAACTGGAGGAAGTGGGCACGGTATTGCAGATCGGGGATGGCATTGCCCGGGCCTTTGGACTGAATAATGTCCGTTCCGGCGAACTGGTGGAGTTTGAAAACGGGGTCAGGGCGATTGCCCTGAACCTGGAAGAAGATAATGTAGGGGTAGTGCTCATGGGTGACTCGGCTGGGATCAAGGAAGGGGATAAAGTGCGCAGGACAGGAAAAATCGCCTCCATCAAGGTCGGGGAAGGACTCCTGGGCCGCGTGATCAATACCCTGGGGGAACCCATTGATGGGCGGGGCCCTATCAATGGGGAACTGTATGACATGCCGCTGGAGAGAAAGGCCCCCGGGGTGATTTTCCGGGAACCGGTCCGGGAACCCCTTCAGACCGGCATTAAGGCCATTGATAGCATGATCCCGATCGGACGGGGTCAGCGGGAACTGATCATCGGAGACCGCCAGACGGGGAAAACGGCCATTGCCATCGATACCATCATCAACCAGAAGGAATTTTATGCCGCAGGCAAGCCGGTATATTGTATTTATGTAGCGATCGGTCAGAAAGCTTCTACCATTGCCGGGATCATGAAGACCCTGGAATCCAAGGGTGCCATGGAATATACCATCATTGTCGCTGCTTCCGCAGCGGAACCGGCGACCCTTCAGTTCTATGCTCCTTTTGCCGGCGCCTCCATCGGAGAATTCTTCCGGGATACCGGAAGGCCGGCCCTGATTATATTTGATGACCTGTCCAAACAAGCGGTAGCCTACCGGGAAGTCTCCCTGCTGCTTCGCCGCCCGCCTGGACGGGAAGCCTATCCGGGGGATGTGTTCTACCTGCATTCCCGGTTGCTGGAACGGGCTGCCCGGATCATCAGCAGCGATGACATCGCCGCCAGGATGAATGATCTGCCGGAAGTGCTGAAGCCCCTGGTCAAGGGGGGAGGTTCCCTGACGGCCCTGCCGATCATCGAGACCCAGGCAGGAGATGTATCCGCATATATTCCCACCAATGTGATCTCCATCACAGACGGCCAGATCTTCCTGGAGTCCAGTTTGTTCAATTCCGGCATCCGGCCTGCCATCAATGTAGGCATATCGGTCAGCCGTGTAGGTGGAAATGCCCAGATCAAGTCCATGAAGAAGGTTGCCGGTACCCTTAAGCTGGACCAGGCCCTGTACCGGGAAATGGAAGCGTTTTCCAAATTCGGGGGAGACCTGGATGCAGCCACCAAGTCCATCCTGGACAAGGGGGCACGCAATGTGGAGATCCTCAAACAGCATCAATACAGTCCGGTCCCGGTGGAAAAGCAGGTAGCCATCATTTACCTGGGAACCAATGGGTTGATCACGGATGTGCCGGTCAAACAAGTAAAGGCCTTCGAAGAAGCCTTCCTGAATGAAATGGAATTGAGGTTCCCCCAGGTTCTCGCTGAATTCCGAAATGGGATCCTGGCGGAGGAAAGCCTGAAAAAAATGGTGGCCATGGCGGTTGAACTGGCCCGGGGATTCAAGGGAAAGGGGTAATAATACCGGAAAATGGCAAGATTTTGGAGAGGAATAATCAAGAATAATTAATATTTTTATATTTAAATTTGAACATTATTAAAAAAATACTTAATTTGAATACTTAATTCCATATCTTTCGGTTGACCAAATAACCATTCTATGAAAAAAATCTTCTACTCCCTGTTATTGCTCTGTCTTTCCCAAGTTGCTTTTGCACAGACCACCTATAACTGGAATTCCACGGATTTCCCGAACGGCAGTACTTCAGCCACAATCCTTGCCGGTGGCGGAGATACCCTGGTTGTTACCGTTGCCAATACGAGTGCCTGGCAGGCGGGATATCCGCAGGTCAGCAACACCCCGGTGAATATTACCAGTAACCTGCAACTTTATACAAATTGGCACACTTCAGATTCCTCTACCATTATCCTGAAGTTTAATAATGGCTCTAATACTATCCGTAATGTGTCATTTACTATCGGTGATGTGGACAAGGCAAGCACAACCAATCCCAGTTATGTGGATTATGTGACCGTTACCGGACTGAATGGTCTCGATACCATATTACCCGATAATCTGACCCTGGTGGATACTACCGCCGGATATACCCTGGTAAACGGCAACGAAGCCCTTGGAGATCCCACTAATGGCAATGGCGGTAATTGCCCGAATGTAATTACTACGGATCCTTCTCCCACACCCAGTGATGCTTCCGTGAATGTGCATTTCACCAATGACATCAATGAGATCATCATAAAATTCAAGGATCCGCCTGCATTTCAAAACACATCCACAACGGCCACCCAGGTAATCACCCTTGGTGCAATTACATTCTATGCTGGCCTTAACCTGGTCCCCGTTCAGCTGGGCGATTTCACCGGAAAGCTAAATGGCGATAATGTGAATCTGAACTGGAATACCCTCTCCGAGCTGAATAATGATCATTTCGATGTGCAGC
>DATLTB010000127.1:0-17930 GCA_035533815.1 Chitinophagaceae bacterium | reverse complement strand
TCCCTTTCCTGCATATTTTTAAATACATCATTCATCATACTGGATTTTCAGCGATTCAATAATAATACTCCGTTCACGCTACTTTAGGGTTTTTTTATAACGGATAATTTGGTTTTAAGGTATTTGGACATGTTCACCAGCATAACCCCACCCACGATGATGATCAGGGCGGCTATCTGAATAGCACTAACTGATTCCCCGATCACGGCCCAGCCAAGCAATACCGCAACGGCAGGGTTCACATAGGCATAGGTACCCACCAAGGCTGCCGGTCTGACGCTCAGTAACCAGATATAAGCAATATATCCTACCAGGGAACCCATGAATATCAGGTAAAGCAGTGCATACAGGGATGGATCATTCACCCCCCGCCAGTTAAATTTCCGGTATTCCCCCGTCAGCAGGGCGGCACCAAAACCAGCAATACCCGCTGCGACCATCTGAAGACTGGCTTTCATCGCCGTAGTTCCCTGGATTGGCACATATTTGGAGAATAATGAACCCCATACCCAGAGCACCCCGCCTGATAACAGGACAATGAAGCTGACCAGCTGCAGATGATTATGCAGCAGGTTAACCGTGCCCCTCCCGCCCGAAAGCAGGATGATTCCGCCGAATCCGATAAACAGCCCCAGTATGGTCAATCGGCTGGATAGGTTTTCCTTCCATTGACGTTTGTCCAGGATCACGAACCACAGGGGGATGGCCGCCACAATGATGGCACAAAGGCCGGATGGCAGGTATTGTTCAGCCCAGATCAGCGAAGTGGTTCCGCAGAACAACATCAGGATACCAGCCACGGCATTTCTGGCCATGGACCGGAGATCCGGTAACCTTTCCCCCCTCAATAGGCACCATCCGGAAAGGAGGATCCCTGCACCAAGAAACCGGATGCCTCCGATGATAAATGGAGGTATGGTCCTTAAAGCAACGGCAATGGCCGTATAGGTGGAACCCCAGATCAGGAATATGGCGGCAAATGCTGCAATAACCAGGCTCCTGGCAGGCTTTATTCCAGGGTTACTTTCCATTTGGCATGGCTACAGGGAGGTAATTATTTTCCATCTTTGTTACCCGCATGATAGTGGTTTCAGTAGAATGAATGCCGGGAATGCTGCCCAATTTTTCCCTCATGAACCTGATCAGGGATTGGGGGTCTTTGGATCGCCCTTCAGGATAAACCAATCTTCACCGGTGATATGATGAAGCTCAAGCGCCCTGGATCGTCTGGCCATTCTCCTTCCGGTTTCGGGGTTCCCGGGGCTCCCAAGAGGGTTAACATATATAAAAGCCAGCAAATTCAGGTCCAGGAACTGGGGGTTTACCCGGATGTAGTCGGCATTGATTACCTGCCTGGCCTCCAGTTTTTTTTCCCGTTCCAATGCAGCGGATGGTGCCATTCCCTGTTTTTTAGCCATTGCCGTATTGTTCTTGCGGGCATTCGGCTGCAGTAAGGCCAGGATATTCAGATCGATAGGGCCCACCAGTGAATTTTATTCTGCAAATATATTATAGGTACCTATATTATCTAAGGATGATTCATTTTCACAGAAAGCAACTGCAGGCCGCCAAAAGTGAACAGGCCATTGATGACAAGGAGTTCAAATCCGAAACTATATCCCCCAAACCAGACTGAAGCATACCTATCCAGGATAAAACAAGCCAGGGGGGAAAGCAGGCACACCAGGGGAACCCACCGGTCGCGGATTGCTCTTTTACTCAGTATTCCAAACATGAACAGTCCAAGCAACGGACCATAGGTATAAGTCGCTACCATGAATATGGCGGTCACTACGGATTCGCTGATCAGGTACCTGAATCCCACCACCACCGCCAGGAATACCAGGGAGAAACCAATATGGACCAAATTTCTGATCCTGACAGGTCGTGCAGTAGTATTTTTACTTCCGGTGAACCCCAGGAAATCAACACAAAAGGAAGTAGTCAGGGCTGTCAGCGCAGAATCCGTCGTGGCAAATGTCGCAGCGGTCAGTCCCAGGATGAACACTATGGCTTCCAGGCCGCCAAGGTGTTTCAGGGCAATCAGGGGGAACAGATAATCAGCCCGCCCGGGAACTGGTATGCCGCGGGATGCCGCAAAAAGATAAAGGAGTGCTCCCACCCCGAGAAAAAACAAGTTCACGGCGACAAAAATCCCCGTAAAAGAGAACATGTTCTTCTGCGCTTCCCGGATATTCCGGCAACTCAGGTTCTTTTGCATCAGGTCCTGGTCCAGTCCGGTCATGGCCACACTGACCGCAATACCTCCCAGGAAATCCTTCCAGAAATATTGCCGATCGGTCAGGAAATCCTTCCAGATGAAAATTTTCGAATAAGCGCTTTTTTTAACGGCTTCAAAAAGGCCCGCGATGTCCAGGTGCATCTGTCTTCCAATAAAATACACCGAAAGGATTACGGAAGCCAATAAAAAAACTGTCTGGACCGAATCCGTCCAGATAATGGTTTTCAATCCTCCCTTGAATGTATAGGTCCAGATCAGCAGCAGGGAAACGGCTACAGTTAGCCAGAAGGGTATATTCCAGCTGTCAAAGATGAATTTCTGAAGCACGATAGCCACTAAAAATAACCTGAAGGCAGATCCGATGGTCCTGGAAAGCAGGAAAAAAAAAGCACCGGTTTTGTAGCTTACAGGTCCTAGTCTGCCTTCCAGGTAGGTGTATATGGATGTGAGCCGCATCCGGTAATAAAGGGGTAACAAGACCAGGGCAATAATGACGTATCCCACAGCATTACCCATTACAAACTGGAAATAAGAGAAATGATCTGCCCGGACCGTACCCGGAACTGATATGAAAGTGACCCCGGAAACGGAGGTGCCGATCATGCCGAAGGCCACCAGGTACCACCGGGAATTCCGGTTGGCCAGAAAAAAAGTATCATTATCAGACTTCCTGGAAGTAAGCCAGGCAATACCTAACAGGAGGAGAAAATACCCAATGATCAATAACAACAGGATATCAGGATGCATTGGATCCGGGCTTATGGAATTGGGGATATTCGGGCACTGCCATAATTTGCAGTTAAATTACATAGAATTATTGGCCCCTTTGGGGTTAATGGATTATTTCAGGATATGATCATACCTCCATCCATTCCATCCATTGGCAGCATGGCCGTCTTTTGCGGTTCCTCCCCAGGTAAAAACCCTGAATTTGCCATCCAGGCCAGAAGCCTGGGCGTCCTGATGGCCGAAGCACATATACGGCTCGTTTATGGAGGGGGACGAACTGGACTGATGGGTATCCTGGCGGACACGGTACTGGAAAGCGGGGGTGAGGTAACCGGAATAATACCTGTATTCCTTAATACGGATGAAAGAAAGCACGAGCGACTGACCGAACTGATCGAAGTCAGCACTATGCATGAACGCAAGTCCCTGATCTACGACAAAAGCGAAGCGGTTATCATGCTACCGGGTGGATATGGTACCCTGGATGAGTTCTTCGAGATCATAACCTGGAACCAGCTATCCCTGCACCGTAAAATAGCCGGGATCCTGAATGTCTGCGGATTTTATGATCATCTGTCCAGGCACCTGCTGGGTGTCGAAGAGGAAGGTTTCCTCCATGCACCCCGCATGAGTAAGATTTACATCGCCAATACATCCCGGGCATTACTGGGAAAAATGCTGGAAAACATCCACGAGCCTGATTGACTGATTAAGGAAAGGAAAGGAATGGAAAGAGTTAAGCTATCCCTGGCGGATTCAAGTCACAAATGTACCTTTTATTCAGCCCATGAATACGGAGTGTTGCCAGAATGCCCATGCGGGAATGCTGACCAGGGTTTTTGATCCTGTGCAAATCCGGTCCAGATTCCTTTCGCATATAATGAGCCATTCGCTGGAATCCTTTTTCTTTAAAAATGATCATCCCCCCGGAGATTAAAAACTGCAATCTATCCTTACCCTCAGACCCAGGCAATATTTCAAACAGACCCATTAGCGAAAATGGATATGGTCCTAAGCAGTCAATGGCAGATCTATATCATGGGTGCCGTATTATATCTTGGCAATACGGGATGATAAAAGTGAGTTGGGCTGATTGCAATCCCCCTCTTCCGGTTTCGGGTTGTAGGCACTATATTTGTCAAAGAATGCAGGTATGGGCAGCGACCCGGTCAATGGACCAGCATAAAGGGACCTTTTTTTGTGATCATTGATGGGGCCGAGGGGAATGGGTGATTGCTGAAAATGTCCATCCCTCTTCCGGGTTTGGTCAACAGGCCAGGTTGATGGGGCAAATACCGGTCAGATTGAAGAAACCGAGGACCTGAAGATTTCAGGGGGGGTAGTGATCAATCAACCCCCAGTTCAGCAACCCAATAGTTCCGAAAATGAGGAGAAACATACCCTTGGTACATGGCCTACCCAGTCCATGATTTGATCCGGGATCTTTACCGTAAATTTATACGAAATGATTTTTAATCCGAATATCATGAGGGGGAGAAAAGGGCCCTACTTATTAATGCTGATTGGTTTGGCCACTTGCTTTTCCAGCTGTAGCCATTCCCCTTCCCCCGGTGGGTCCTTTGCCAATGGACCGATTTCCAATGGACCAGCCAGCCATGCAAATATCCATATGATGGACCAGCAGCCCTCTGATGAAGGTTCTTTCCTGGCCCAACCGGTTTCAGGCAATCCCTCAGAAGGACCAAATAATAATATACCTATCCCTGCTTCAATAGACCTGAACGCCCCCAGTAATGATAATGGAGTGGGTAAATTTACCGTGGTCAAATTGACCGCCCTGAATAATGTCATGGCGAATAAGGGAGAACAGCTATTTCAGGTAAACTGTGCAGCTTGCCACGCCATAACCGCAGATCGGGTGATTGGGCCCGGATTAAAAGGAGTGACTGGCTTAAGAACGCCACAATGGATCATGAATATGATCACCAATCCTTCAGGTATGACGGCCAGCGATCCTTTAGCCAAAGCTTTATTGCAAATGTATGCAGTACAAATGGCCGAAAGCGTGACCAATGCTCAGGCCAGGGAAATATTAGAATACCTGAGAGCCAATGACGCGGCAAAATAGACAATCTTAAATTTTTCGGTGTCCGGATATCTTTTAAATTTCCGGGAACATGGATTTACAAGCCTGTATTACCCCCAAACCTGATTTCAGCCTGTTGACGGGTTGAAACTCATCGACCAGACTTTCATTACCAATCCCTCCTCCTGCAAGTTGCAGTAATATTTTACCTGATCCAGTTATCCGAAAATTGCTTCCGGGCTGACCCTATGTTTTTCGCAAAAGGATTTAAACAGGGTTAAATAAAACCGATCATTGAAAAGTACTCATGCGGGCCTGGTTTTCCGAGTCAAAATTACCATGGGCACTGCCGGGCAATCAACCTAATAATACGAATGCATTTAGCTTCCCGGGTGCAGTTGCTAATACACCAGCCTGAATGCGTTTGCTAAATTAATGACTCAATCTGGATTGTCTGATCATCCATCCTATTTCCAGGTGAACCTTTTAATTCCAAGGGTGGAAAATACAAGGGCATACCCCAACGTGACCAACAGGGCAATGGAGGTCTGTTGATTCCAAAGCGATGGTTGCAGGCTGGCGTTTAACATTTGCTTGACTGTCCCGTAAGGGGACCATTTAACCGCATTGTCCAGTTCCTGACCCAAGGCACCCAGGTCAGCGAAAATACCCACCAGGATGAAAACAAAATATACCAGCCTGGTTGTGGAGTTCACGGTTTCGGCATTTTTGATTAGCCCAACAATGGCCTGTCCCAATCCAAGGTAAACAGTACCACCCACCAAAGCTGCAATGAACCCTAAAGCATATGCTGCAGGAGTTAAGTTTATGTGGTCAAATTTAGCCCCGGCAAAAAATACAATTGAGGTGGAAAGCAGGATCATGACCCACTGTACCAGCAGGCGGCTAGACATGATGGATACAGGGTATATGGGAGCTACTCTTAGCCGCTGGAAAATGCCCTTGTCGCGGTCCCGGGCAATAGAATTTGAATATCCCATGAGTCCGATCCCCATTAGCCCGATAGTGATGCAGGTAGAAAGTACATATGACCCTCCTAATTTAGCCACCAGGCTTTTCCAGGAAAAAAGGATAATGACCGGGGTGATCAGCATAATAATAGCCGCCCTGCGGTTCCGCCACTGGGTGGTGAAATCTGCTCGCAATAGGGTCCTCATCACATTGGACCAGGAAGGTATGGAGTTCTGCATGAAAGGATTTTAAACTTTTTTAGGCCCGGATCGCCTTGCCGGTAAGCCCGATGAAAACATCTTCCAGGGTAATCTTTCCTTTACGGGAAGCCCGGATAACTTCAGGATCATTCCGGTGAATCTCTATGAGTGCCGCTGGGGTATCGATAGCAATGATGCACCCGTGATCAATGATAGCAATATGGTCGCAGACTGCTTCTGCTTCCTCCATGGAATGGGTAGTCAGCACAATGCCATGACCCTTGGCCCGCATAGCTTCCATCCGTTCCCAGAGTTGGCGGCGGGACTGGGGATCAAGTCCTGATGTGGGTTCATCCAGCAGCAATAGTTTTGGATTATGGATCAGGGCAATGACCAGGGAAACCCTTTGCTGCTGCCCCCCCGACAGCTGACCGAACCGCTTGGATACCGAATCCTCCAGTTTAATTTCTGCAAGCAGGGCTTCCCGCTTCTCCCGGTTTAGATCCACCCCATATATCCCGGCATACAATTGAAGTATCTCCCCTACGGTCAGTTCGGATTGGAAGCTGGTGGCCTGCAATTGCACCCCCAGATTAGCCCTGGCATGGAGCGGTTGGTCATGTATGGAATACCCTGCAACTTTAATGGTACAGTTGGGCGGTTTCAGTAAACCTTCCACCGCACTCAGTGTACTGGTTTTGCCAGCCCCATTGGGGCCCAGCAACCCGAATATCTCCCCTGCCTTCACTTCGAAGGTGACATTCCGGACCGCCTGGATGGATCCATAAAATATGTTGAGGCCTGTGACCTCCAATACAATTTCATCCCTCTGGCCTGTCATGCTTATTTTATTATGGTTGGAAATACCGCCGGCTGTTTCAACTCATTAAATACATCAATGATGCGAAGATATCTTTATATGGGAAAGTTTTCCATGGAAATACGGTAATCATATCTTTTGTCCGGTTAAACCATAATAATTGCCGGTGAGTCCACGGTCAGCAGATAATCCGCCGGTAAAGTGACCGGGATTCCCCGGTAATTTTCACAGTGGGAATTACTTTTTAGAACCCGATGTCCACTCCGCCCTGGATCACCGGAATGCCATAATAAGGGGACCCTGGATTTTGAAGCACGTCATACATAATGCCAAAAGTGAATTCAGAACCTCCTCCGATACGTTCTACATATCCGCCTCCCATGAGCAGGCTCATCACGCCATATTGCGCTGAACCATAAATTCCCCCGCTGCCATCCTTTAACCTGGAGCTGGAGCTGTTGTATTCCGGCTGGACCTGCAGGAAAATATGGCTGAGCGGGTAAACCCGGGCAAAAACTCCCCCGCCCAGGATGGTTTGGTTCTGGGTGACCCCGGGAACCGATTTGTCCGATATAAAATTAAAGTTCAGGGATATCCCCCCCGCCAGCCAGGAGGATAACCGGTATCCGACTTCAGGCGATATATCCAGGTAGGTATAATATCCAAAAGATAAACCTGCACCACCTCCGGCAAAAAATTTATGGGAAGGCGTTTTTATCTGCTGAGCGGCATTGGTGCTGTCTTTGTTTTTGCCGTAACCCGGATAATACTGAGCCTGGACAGTCAACGTGCTTGTCAGATATAAAATCAGGATGGCTGCGTATTTTTTCATACCGGATAAACGGATCCAAGTTATCATTATTTTGATAAATGGATCCCCCCAACAATAGGATTAACAATACTTTATAGGGAGAACAGGTTAAAAGCTGGGACATTTAAAGTCTTTCCTGCTGCCATAAATACTCCGGTTGTTATAATTGCCCAGGTAAATAAGGGAAAGTTCGTATGCGCCGTTATGCTGGTTAAAATTACCCAGGGATGAAACGGTGGCATCATAGCTGAACATCATTTTGATATTGCTTAATTGATAGCCCACCATGGGTATGGCAGCGTCGTTCCACCGGTAGTATACGCCACCGAACAATTGCTTGGCACCATCCCCGGACAGGTTATAGGAAAGGTATCCCCCGAATACCAGTTCGCTGGCTCCAGCCTGGGTGGTATAATAGCCACTGGGGTTGATGATCAGCAGTTCAGATAGTTTTATACTGGCATTCAAAAAGGCGATATACCGCCTTGGAATCTGATTGTCTCCGGCATAAAAAGTTTCCCGGGGTGTATTGAGGTGAGCCACAGAAAAACCCAGATTGATATAAATGTTGTCATTAGGGAAATAGGCATAGTTCAACCCAGCCTGCAGGTCCAGGTAATTGGCGCTCGTTTGTGTGATCGGTTCATTTGTAGGCAGGGATGCATCAAAGAACTTCCCATTCCACTGGTCCCCGAAGGTTAATTTCGCCAGGTCAATCATTTTCTGTGCATATCCTACGTTGAATCCGGCAGAAATCAGGCTGCTCAGACCGAGCAGCTGGTGGTATGCGATGGATCCATATACCGTGGTAGAGACCAGGTCTCCGGAACCTGCATTGTCTTCCAGTACAGCTCCTCCCACACCCAGCCAACCATAGGTCAGCTGATTGCGCAGCAGCTGGGCATCCCCAAATGCAGACATGGTTTCATAAGGAACGGGTATATTGGCCCATTGATCCCGGTAGTTCACTCCCAGCCTGTAGTTCGCATCCGGAATAAACCCGGTGTTGGCAGGATTGATCGTAAGCGGGGAATTGAAATATTGGGAAAAATGCAAATCCTGTCCAATGGCCCTATGCCCTTCCAGCAAACCCAAGGTTATGGCCCAAATCAATATCTTCCGATTCCTCATTGCGGGTCCTATCTTAATAATGTAATACTGCCTGTCCGGGTGGTAGTGGTACCATCTGTAAATGCTACACTGATGGCATAAGCATATACATCCACCGGCTGTAATACCCCTTTATACCGTCCATCCCATCCTTCGTTCACATCCTTGCTTTCAAAAATTAACTGCCCCCATCTGTTGAAAATCCGCATATCCATGTGGGCAATACCAAATCCCTGGATCCGAAACACATCGTTGATGCCATCTCCGTTTGGAGAAAAAGCATTCGGTATGTCAAACCTGGGAATGATTATCGCATTGACCGCCTTGCAGATACTGTCCGGACAGCCTGCCGTATTAAACGCATCCAGGCATACCTTAAAGTTACCAGTTTTCGGGAAAACATGGGATGGATTATCCAGGGTATCCGAAGAACCGTCCCCGAAGTTCCACAGGTAGGTTAAGGCACCCGATGACGTATTCAGGAACTGGGTGGCCGTATTGGCCTGAGCTGATCCGGGACTGAAATCAAAGCCGGCCACAGGGGGGGCATTGACGGTAATGGTATCCCTGGTGGTATCGGTCCGGTTGCAGGAGGTGGAATCATTGGCAATCAGGGTGACCGTATAGATGCCGGGCTTGTTATACAGGTGGGTCGGGCTTACCTCAGTGGATTGTGGGCTCCCATCCCCAAAATCCCAGTTGAAATCCAGGCCCCCCAGGCTATTATTGACCAAAACGGCATTGTAGGGTACGCATCCCGAGGAAGGAGTGCTGATCACCGCCTGGACTTCGGGGGAAAGGCGGATAGTTTGGAGGACCGAATCGGGTGAATTGCAATAGGAGGTATCCTGGAGGATCATTTCCACCTGGTAATTTCCCGGTGCACTGTAGCCATGGGTGATCCGTGTAGTGTCATCCGCAATAAACGGGCCCCCATCCCCGAAATCCCACATGAAGGAATTGCCGAAAGGTTTTCCGGGGGGGGCTGTGGACGTATTGGTAAACTGATAGGACAGGTTCTCGCATGGAGGAAGCTTTAGGGCCACAAAGGCCAGGGTGGCCCGGTCACTGCGCACTTGGATATTCATATAGGAAGTGTCTGCCACATTGCAGGAGGAAGAATCCACCGCGATCAGCCTCGCCCGGTACATGCCTGCGGATCCATAGATATGCGGAGCAGACTCCGGGGTGGTGCTGGTAAATCCGGGGCTCCCATCCCCATAATCCCAATAAAAAGATTTCCCGTTTCCGATCGTATCCACAAACTGGACATTCAGCGGCGAGCACCCTCCAGTGTCCCTGTCCAGGGTCCGGATCCCCGCCCGGACCCCGCTCAGGTTAAAGGCCATCTTGAGTGCCACTTCATTGCAATTCTGGCTATTGTTGACCTGCGACCAGGCCCCCGGGGTGGTCGGAAAATTGGAAGACCCTCCGCAACCTCCGCAGATGGCTTCATAGATGATCCCGTTTTTGTCAAAGCGGCTGGTTCCCCCATCCACATGTTCCAATAGGCCATTCCCCCCGTAATAGGTTCCGTAAAGCTGGCTGACCGCATTCTTTTTCAGCACGAAAAAATAAAAATCCGACCCATCTGTGGTGGACTGCACCGCATCGGCTGTGATGGGCATCCCCGTGGTCCCTGAACTGCCCACTGTATATCCTAGTCGGGTATTCAGCTCTCCCCCCCATCCGGATACATACACGTTCTGGCATTTATCCACCAGGAAGGCCACCGGTGAGATGTTGGGCGTAGCCTCCGCTACCCCGAAGACCGTGGAGTACACGAATGGACCACTGAGATCCGGGTTCAGCTTGGCAATGAATTGTTTGCTTCCGGGATTGCTGAAGGCGGCATTGACCACCGGCCAGTTACCTTCTGTCACTCCGGTGACATACACAAAACCAGCATTGTCAAACTGCAATCCATAAATCTGGTCAGCTGAGGAAGTGCCCAGGTAGGTCATTCGCTCCAGGGTGGTCCCGTCATTGCTGATCTCAGCAATGTACCCGTCACATGGTCCTCCCCCAAATGCCGGTTGAATGACCCCCGAAGTGGTTTTCAGGTCAGTACTGGCCGTGCCGCCCGCCACATACAGGTTTCCGGCATGATCCAGTTCCACCACATAGGCTGCATCATTGGCATTGCCTCCCAGAAAACTGGCCCAGATGACTCCGGAGAGATCGGGGTAAAGCTTCAGCACCACCCCATCCTGCATCACCAGTCCATTTCCGTATGTCGTACTGCTGTCCCCCTTCACCGGCTGGAATACCCCGCTGGTGACCGGAAAATCCAGGGATTGGGTGCAACTGGCCAGGTAGATATTGCCGGCATTGTCCAATTCTACTTCACTTCGGGCATCATCCCCGTAATTCCGTAACAGGGAAGTGGTTCCGAGTTCCCGGTTATCGGAGATATTCACTCCATCATCATCGGATCCCCCGATCTGCATTGACCCGATGAGACCAGATCCGGAAGGATTCAGTTTGGTAATGACTATATCCCAGCCTCCCAGGGGGCCGATCTTCACCAGGGCGGGGTAGTCTTTCGAATCAGTCCTGCCGGCAATGACCAGGTCCCCCTGGGGATCCACCACCAGGCTGTGTGGTTGTTCGTTATTTGCGCCTCCGATATAGGTGGCATATATCAGGTTATTCCCGGTGGAATTAAATTTACAGATGGCCATATCAAAACCGCCTTCAATGCCTGTACCTCCGCCAAAATTCTGTTGAAAAGCCCCGGGTGTGGTGATATAATTACCGGACTGTCCGAATATGATCCCTCCTGCATAAAAATTACCCTGGCTGTCAAAAGTTGCGGTATACCCCCAGTTATCCCCCCGGGATCCGGTGAAGGTGGCAAAGACCACCAACGGATCAATGATCAGGGTATGGGAATGATCATAGGATTTCACCCGGAAGCTGACGGTATTCCCTTTCAGCATATAAGCGCAGGGCACCAGGACCTTGCTTCCCCCAATAATCTGGTAGGCAAAAGGGGATAACTCCGTTACATCCCCGACTCCTGTAAGGATACGAAGTTGTCCCCGGTGAATCTCCAGACCCTGCTGTCCGAGATACTGCAGGCGGATCCTGCGGGGATCCGCCCCGGGGTATAGGATCAGGTCATATTTTAACTGGGAAGCTTCGGAATACACCCGGACGTCAGTTTGGGGATACAGGTCTTTATACGTGACTGCTCCGTAGGAGGCCACATGGCCGGCCCACTTTGTGCTGTCATTGCCGATAAAATAATTGAAATAATCCGGAAACAGGTGATCCGGGACGATCTGCGAAGCGGTATTTGCCTGCAAAAAATTCATTTCATAAGTATCCCCCCGAACCAGCAGGGGAACCTTGGGCCTGGGGGGTAAATCAGTCATCTCCTGACCCGCGCTGGAAAAAGCCTTCCGGCGCAGGTCATCGGAATCTCCAACCGGTATTTGTCCATGATAATAATGGGCTACCCGGGCCATACCGGCAGGACTCAGCAACATATAAGTGAAGCCGCTGCGGCGCAGGAACACATGCCCTGCGCTGATGTCCCCCTTGTACAGGATGTTCCCCGCCCACTGCCCTTTGTTCTGTAAAAACTCAAGCGGTGGAAAATGGTTTTGCCCCATGGCCATCCTGCTCATCGATGACCACAACATACCCAAACCCACCAGGAGCAATCCGCTGCTTTTCATGGGTACGATTTATGTTAACGCAAAAGAGTTACACTGCCGGTCCGGGTGTCGCTGGTACCGTCTGAGAAAGAAATGGTCACCACATAGGCATACACATCCACAGGTTGAAGAACTCCCCTGAACCTGCCATCCCAGCCCTGGCTGATATCATTGCTTTCAAACACCAACTGTCCCCAACGGTTATAGATCCGCATATCAAACTGCGAAATCCCGAACCCCCTGGGTTTAAAAATATCATTTATTCCGTCCCCATTGGGAGAAAATGCATTGGGAATATCAAATTTAGGTACGATGATCGCACTGACCGGCTGGCATATTTTATTGACGCAGCCGGCTGGATCCAAGGCGTCCAGGCAAACCTCATAGGTCCCTGTTTTGGGGAATATATGGGAAGGGTTAACCGTGGTATCTGTGGTCCCGTCACCAAAATTCCATAAATATCCGATAGCCCCAGATGAAGTATTGGTGAATACGGTAGCCGTGTTTTCCACAGGTGCCGAGGGGCTGAAAGTAAAGGCTGCCACTGGTGCACTGAATACGTGGATGGTATCGGAAGTGGAATCCACGAGATTGCAGGTCGTGGAATCCATGGCGACCATGGTGACCGGGTAAACCCCCGGACTGCTGTACAAGTGAGTAGGGTTTACATCGCTTGAAGCAGGGCTGCCGTCCCCGAAATTCCAGCTGAAGCTAAGTCCGCCGATGCTGTTATTGGTGAATACTGCTCCGTAGGGTGCACATCCGCTGGAAGGCGTGGCGAAGACTGCCTTGACCAGCGGAGACAACCGGATGATCTGGGTGACCGAATCGGGTGAATTGCAGTAGTTGGTATCATTCAGGATCAGGGTGACCGGATAGGCTCCTGCGCTGGCATATGCATGGCTGACGCTCGAGGTATCCGAGGGCTGGATAGCTGTACCATCCCCGAATTCCCAAAGAAAGGATTGGCCAAAAGGTTTGCCTGCGGCAGGGACCGAAGTATTGTTGAACCGGTAGGACAAGCTGGTGCAGGGAGGCAGTTTCAGGGCATTAAAATCCACGCTGGCTGCGTCATTCCTGGCCCGAACGGTCATATAGGTGGTATCCCGGATATTGCAACTGGTGGAATCGATGGCAATTAACCGGACCGTATAACTGCCCACTGCCGGATAGGAATGACCGAGTTCAAAGGCCGTGGTGACCGTGTCCGGGCTGCCATCCCCGAAATTCCAGTCGTAGGACTTGGCGATGCGGACCGTATCCTCAAACACCGGGGAAAAAGGGATGCAGCCGCTGGTATCCCCGCTGGTGGTCCTGAGCCCCACGCTGACCCCTGCCAGGAAAAAAGCGATTTTCAGGCCTACTTCATTGCAGCCTTGATTTGTCCGGCTGACATCCCCGTTGGTGGGTGACCAGACCCCGGGTGTGGTCGGAAAGACCACCCCTCCCCCGCAGTTGGCACAGATGGCTTCATAGATGATGCCATTTTTGTCAAACCGGCTGGTGCCTCCGTCCACATGATCGGTGGCTCCTCCGAACTGCCCAAAGTAACTGGCGTATAAAATGCTGGCAGCATCCTTTTTCAGCACGAAAAAATAAAAATCCCGGCCATCGGTTGTGCTCTGCAAGGCATTGGCCGTGGTTGGTAGTCCGGCAGTCCCGGCATTCATATACATGCTGGGATCCCCGGGATAAATCGGGCCACCCCATCCAGACACATAGACATTCGTACACTTATCCACCAGGAAGGCCACCGGGGATATATTATGGAGGGTATTGGGCGTGGAAGCTGGGGAGCCGAACACCGTGGAATAGACATAACTGCTCAGGTCGGGCTGGAGTTTGCAAATGAACTGCTTGCCATCCACCGGCATGCCGGGATACCGGGCATTCGCCGTAGTGGGCCAGACCCCATCCGTTGTCCCGTTGATATATACGAAGCCGTATTGGTCCAGTTGCAATCCGTAAATTTCGTCAATATTGCTGGTGCCCAGATAAGTCAGCCGCATCAGGGTCGACCCGTCCCCGGAAATTTGTGCAATGAACCCGTCGGCAAGGCCTCCTGCGAATGCGGACTGGATGACCCCCGGACTGGTCGGGAGATCGGTGCTGGAGGTAGCCCCAGCCACATATAAATTACCGGATGCGTCCAAATCCAGCACATAAGCTGCATCGTCGCCATTGCCTCCCAGGAAGCTGCTCCAGATCAATCCCGAACAGTCCCCCTTGATCTCCATGACCAGGCCATCCTGCTGGGCGTGCTTGGTGGGTTGAAAGACTGTTCCCTGAATAGGGAAATCGGCCGATTCCGTGGACCCGACCAGGTAAATATTGCCACTCGCATCCACAATGACCTCGCTGCGGGCATCGTCCCCGTAATTGCGCAGCAGGGAAACGACCCCGACGGACCGGTCATCGGTGATATTGACCCCATCGTTGGCCTTTCCCCCGATCTTGATGGATCCGATCAGGGCTGTACCAGTGGCATTGAACTTGGTGACGGTGATATCCCAGCCTCCTCCGGGACCGACCTTGGCCGTAACCGGAAAATCCGTGGACTGGGTGCGGCCGGCGACGATCAGGTTATCATTGGGATCCACCACCAGACTTTGGGGCTGCTCATTGCCGCTGCCACCCAGGTAGGTTGCATACATCAGGCTCTTCCCCAGGGGATCAAATTTGCAGATCCCTATGTCAAAACCCGCACTATTTCCTTCATACATGGTTCCTCCCCCGTAATTGGCCTGAAACGGTCCCGGATTAGTGGGAAAAAGGGGATATCCCTGTCCGAACACGATGCCTCCCAGGAACATATCTCCCTTGGAATCATACGTTGCCGTATAGCCCCAGTTATCGGTCCTGGATCCGGTAAAGGAGGCAAAAATGATATTGGGATCAATGATCAGGGGAAAGCTATGGTCATAGGCATTCACCCGGAAGGATACTTCATTCCCCTTCAGCAGGTAATGGCTGGCCACCAGCACCTTATGGGTGCCAATGATCTGGTAGCAATAGGGAGTCAGTTCAGTGACCTTGCCCATCCCCGTGCTGATGATCAGGGATCCTTGTTTAATGTCCAGCCGGTTGACCCCCTGGTATTGCATGATGACCTTTTTAGGATTCCCTCCGGGGTAGACAATCAGGTCGTATTTCAACTGGGAAGCATCTGAATATACCCGTACATCAATATCCGGGTACATGGATTTATACGTGACGGCCCCATAGGCATGAATTCCGCTTTTCCATCGTGCAGGATCATTGCCGATATAAAAATTATAATAGGCGCTGGAAGGATGATCGGCCATGATCACCGGATGGGGGGAGCCATGCAGGAAGTTAACCTGGTAACTTTGCCCGTGAATAACTCCTCCCCGCCGCCTGGGCAGGTATCCCAGGGTGCGGTCGAAGGCTGTCCTGGGAGCCATTGATTTATCGGTGGGCTGACCGGCACCGATCTTCAGGGCACTGTCGGGGCTCACCGCTCCGTGATAATAATCCGCGTACTGCCGCATGTCAGCGGGACTGAACAGGGAATAAGTAAAACCCCCTGCCCTCAGGAATATCTGACCATCCCCGATATCTCCCTTGAAGAGGATCGCCGGGTTCCACTGGCCCCGGTTTTCCATAAACTGGACCCCCTCCACCTGTCCGCTGGTCCTCAGGGCAAGACAGACCGATGCCACCAGGAAGGCAGCAAACAGGTATCTTGGCATAGTCAACTTGGATTTTCAGATTAAATTACGGTATTCCCGGGGAAAAATAAGGATTACTATAAACGATTTTCTTTCCTGCTTTGTTATCCCCTCAGGAAATTTTACCCCAGGGAGACCCTGATCCCTGGGATTTCAGGTGGGCAGACAGGCGGGAATGCTCCGGATATAGCAATTGAGGGTCCGTGGCCAGTATCCTGGAGGCAGCCTCCCTGGCTGCCTCCAGGATCGGTTTATCCCGGACAATGTCCGCCACCCGGAATTCCATGACCCCGCTTTGCCGGGTACCCTCGATGTCCCCCGGACCCCGGAGTTCAAGATCCTTTTCGGCGATGGCAAATCCGTCCGTGGTCTGCAGCATGATTCGGATCCTTTCGGTGATTTCCCGACCGGCCCGATCCCTGGTCATCAGGATACACCAGCAATGGTTAGCTCCCCTGCCTACCCTGCCCCTGAGCTGATGGAGCTGGGAAAGCCCAAAACGTTCCGCGCTTTCGATAAGCATCACACTGGCATTGGGTATATCCACCCCTACTTCAATGACCGTCGTAGCCACCATGATCTGGGTTTGGCCCCGGACAAAGCGGTCCATATTCGTCCTGCGCTGGTCTGCCGGCTGCCTTCCGTGAACCATGCTGACCAGGTATTCCGGATCCGGGAAATAAGCCTTGACTTCCTCATATCCCTTCATCAGGTTCTCATAATCCAATTTTTCAGACTCTTCGATCAGCGGATAAACGATATAAGCCTGGTGGCCCTGGTGGACCTCTCCTTTAATGAATTCCATGACCTGGCTGCGGTATCGTTCGAAGCGGTGGAGGGTCCGGATCGGCTGTCGGCCGGGAGGGAGCTCGTCGATCACGGAGACGTCCAGATCACCATAGGCAGTCATGGCCAGTGTCCTGGGAATCGGGGTGGCTGTCATCACCAGGATATGGGGCGGGATGGCTTGTTTGGCCCATAACTTTGCCCGCTGCGCCACCCCAAAACGATGTTGTTCATCCACAATAGCCAGCCCAAGGGAGGCAAAACGGACCTGTTCTTCTATGAGGGCATGCGTGCCGATGATCAGGCTGGTTTGACCGCTCCCGAGATCCTCCAGTATCTTTTGCCGGGCTTTCCCCTTGATCCCACCGGTCAGCAGGACCGGTTTTAGGGACAAGTCCTTCAGCAGACCGCTGATATTTTGCAGGTGCTGCTGGGCCAGGATGCCGGTCGGTGCCATCAGGCAGGCCTGGAACCCATTGTCGATAGCCAGCAACATGGCCAGCAGGGCTACGATGGTCTTGCCGCTGCCCACATCCCCCTGCAGCAGGCGGTTCATCTGGTGTCCGGTGAGGGTATCTTTTCTGATTTCCCGGATCACCTTTTTTTGGGCACCGGTCAGGGCAAAGGGGAGGGATCCATGGTAAAAGCGGTTGAACAGGTCCCCGACCTTTTCAAAGATTACCCCAACCGATACCTGTTGCCGGTGGATCTTCAGTCTGCCTATGCTGAGCTGGGCGAAAAACAGCTCCTCGAATTTCAGGCGTCGTTCCCCCTGGTAGTGATCCTGTTCAGTTCCTGGAAAATGCATGTCCGAGATGGCTGTGAAGCGGGATACCAGCCTGAACTGCTCCAGGAT
>DATLTB010000126.1:0-7511 GCA_035533815.1 Chitinophagaceae bacterium | reverse complement strand
GTGCCGGAAGTATGGTTTAAACCGGCAAACGCTCCAAAAATGGATAAGGCGATTATCGGTTCGTAATTTAGCAGAATTATCAACTGGTAATCTCTTCTGAGCCTGATCACGGATTGATACGCTCATAAAGTGGTATAGTTTTGAATCGGTAGATACACGTGAATACTGAATTTAACGAGCTTAATTCTTGATTTCGTAGTGAGATCGGAAATTGCTTTTAATACCAGCATGCATTATTATTGCTATTGAACTTGTTATATATGTATAATAAGATTATTTTGATTTCAACTGCTATTTAACGTGGTTCCTTTGGTCGATACATTGTGGAAAATAATTCAGATCCCAGCTTGTATAATGAAAAACATTTTACAACTCAATCATAAAATTCAGATATTCAATATTTTAAAGAAAAACATTTGATTATTATTTATAAATTTGTCAATTTGTTGACAATATTTAACTTAATTTTGTAAGTATAATGACCTTATTTGTATGATTATTGTAAAAAGGGGAATTGAAGACCAAATTGAAGAAGCAATTGGTAAAAACAAGGTTTTATTAATATTGGGTGCAAGACGAGTTGGTAAAACTTTCCTTATAAAAACCATCCAAGGCAAACTAACACAGCCAGCTGTCACTTTAAATGGCGAAGATTTTGAAGTACAAGAATTGTTAAGAAATATTAGCGCAGCCAACTACAATCTCATTGTTGGTTCCGCAAAACTGCTTATAATAGATGAAGCCCAGGCCATACCTAACATAGGAAATATCCTTAAATTCATGATTGATACCATTCCTACATTAACGGTCCTGGCAACAGGATCTTCTTCCTTTGATTTATTAAATAAGGCAGGAGAGCCATTAACCGGAAGGAAAATTCAATTCATTTTATATCCTCTTTCACAACTAGAATTGATTAGCATTGAAACATACGTTGACACTATTCAACACCTGGAAGAAAGATTGGTATTGGGTAGCTATCCGGAATTACTTCAATTAAATTCCTACAAGGAGAAATCAGAATACCTTCTGGAACTTATTCAGTCTTATTTACTAAAGGATATTCTTGCTTTTGAAGGGATAAGACAATCAGATAGAATTATAAGACTCTTGCGATTAATCGCCTATCAGGTGGGTTCTGAAGTCTCCTATAATGAATTGGCAACCCAATTAGGCATAAGTAAAAATACTGTTGAAAATTATTTAGACCTTCTCAGCAAGGTTTTCATCATTTACCGTCTTCCTGCATATAGTACCAACCATAGGAAAGAAATATCCAAAGGTTCAAAATGGTATTTTGTTGACAATGGAATTCGCAATGCTATTATCAACGATTTTAAGTTATTATCGCTCCGAAATGATGTAGGTGCTTTATGGGAGAATTATCTGATTTCAGAAAGAATAAAAAGAAATAAACACCGTAAAGAAAATGTAGAATATTATTTTTGGAGGAACTATAGTCAGCAAGAAGTTGATTTAATTGAATTAAGAGACGGTAATATCCATGCCTTTGAATTCAAATACTCTCCTGATAAAAAAGTCAAAATTCCAGCAGCGTTTTCAACCACATATCCAAAGGCTTCCTTTGAACGAATTGCAAAAGACAATTATTTTGGCTGGATAACTCAATAAAAAAACCAGTTTTACGACTTTGATTACCACTGGATCTACTAAATCAATTTAAGCAAAAACTTTATCTCTCCCATATTGGCAGAATCATAATAAAACATTCGAAGATTCAGGACAATAAAATTTCTGAGGAGATTCCAAATTCTCGATGAAACAATTTCGCCATTTCCAAGGTAAGGGGTTTCCTTTTATTCAATATAGCTGAAACATAGCCTTTAGTTCCTACTTTGCCCACTAGATCCTTGTTTTTTAACCCTAATTTTTTCATTCTTAATTTGATCGCTTCAATGGGATCAGGTAAAGGAACGGGGAAATATTTATCTTCGTATTCCTTTATCAGCAACAATGCAATGTGCAGAAATTCTCCATCTGGAGTACTAGGTTTTACTTTTTTTTCAAATAATTCATCAACTAAGTCTAAATAGGCTTCGTACTCCTTCTTTAATTTTATTGGTTTTAATTTCATTGCTATTTCTTTTTAGGGTTAATGGTGATTACATCTATCCTATTATATTCCGAATGGGTAACGAACCATTTTATTTGAATAGCTTTGTATTCAAAAACAAACCTAACAACTAGACGGAACTTATTTCCCATTATATTGAAAATAACCCGGTCATCCCCGACTAGACTTGCGTTTCCATATACTTTTTTCAGTTCATTAAAATTCTTGAAATCTGATCTTAACAATTCAAAATACCATTCTTGTAAAGCAGTTGCAGCTTCAGGGTATTTTTCGAAATACTTTAAGAGGGTATTTCGGGCAATAATATTAAACACAGGGCAAAAATTAGGAAAGTTTTCTGTAAGTAAACTTTCCTTACAAGGAATTCCCATTATATATTGATAATCAATAGACCACTTAAGACGAGAAAGTCAAAATCTTAGAATATCAAACAATACATTCTGAATAAAGTTCGAACTATGGCTACAGAGGTCTACATGAGCCCCTGGGGTAATAGACCCCCAATGAAATCCTGTTAAATTAATCCTACCCTAGATCGTTAGTAGAACATGCTAACTGTTTGAAAATTGGTGGAATATATAATTGAGAAGTCATTTTGCGACATAACGAAGAGAAAATGCATATTCAATAACGCATTTAATGTAAATATTTTATAGTCAGTTCAGTATAACAAGATAGGTAGTCCAAAATAGCAGCCTTTTAATCGTTAAAATCATCCATGTAGCGAGATCGGGAGTTGAACCCGAGACCTCAGGGTTATGAATCCTGCGCTCTTACCAACTGAGCTACCTCGCCGGAAAAGAGCGCAAAAATAATGGAATTCAGGGAGTTTGACCCTGTAAATGGGCTATTCTGGCCAGGAATTCATCCGGAACGATGGATTTTTTGTGGCTTTGGTAATCAAAGAATACCAGGTGGGTCCTGGCATTTGCTATGCTTATATCCTGCTCCTGCCTTTCAGTCCTGACCCGGTAGTACAGATCAAATCCCACCCGCGTGAATTCCTGGGCAGCCATGGACACTTCCAGGGTATCCCCGAAAAAGGCTTCATCGCGGTAAACCAGGGCTGCATCTGCCATGATCAATCCTTTTCCGCAGCTATCAAATTCACTGCAATCCATCCTGCCCAGGAACTGCATCCTGGCTTCATGCAGGATGGACAGCAGGGAATCATTTCCCAGGTGGCCGGCATAATTGACATCGGTTACCCTTACAGGAATCCGGGTGCTGAAAGCATACCGGTCCGGCATTACAAGTTTTATCCTGGCCATGCTAGTAAGAAAGTTTTTAACTGGTTAAATGCCTGGGCCCGGTGACTGCAGCGGTTCTTTTCTTGCAGGGTCATTTCCGCAAAAGTCCTGGAAAAAAGATCGGGCTGGAAAATGGGATCATAGCCGAACCCGGATTGTCCTTTTTCTTCGGTCCTTATGGTACCGTTACAGATACCGGTGAACGAGTATTCCCTGTCCTGCCAGATCAGGGAAATAACGGTCCTGAACCTTGCCCTGCGGTTCGTTTTACCCTCCAGCCGGCTCAGCAGCAAACGGATATTTTCTACCGCTGACCCTGAAACTCCGGAATAACGGGCTGAAAGAACTCCGGGTTCCCCGTTCAGGGCTTCTGTTTCCAGTCCGGTATCCTCTCCAAAACAATTTTTACCGGTCAGCCGGTGAATGGTCATCGATTTTTCCCGGGCATTTTCTTCCAGGGTGGAATATGGCTCCGGTATTTCCACAGGTATTGCCAGTTCCTGCAAGGACATTATCCTGAACGGGTTTCCGAGCAGAGTCCTGGCTTCCATGACTTTATTAGAGTTACGGGTAGCAAATATCAGGGGGATATCCATACCCTTACAGTTGAAAGACTTCCCGGAGTACTGGCCAAAGCTGCTTTTTCAATGGCGCTTCCTCGATCAGGCTGTCCAGGCTGTCCGTGAAGAGGAAAACGGTTCTGCGGGTATTCATAGGTATATTCTTCCTCAATTCGTTCCCCATCCCGGTAATTCCGGGCACCTCTCCGAAGATCAGGCAGATCCGGGGGGAGTATTTGCCCAGGATCTCCTCCAGGGACATGCCAGCCATCCGGGAGGTATTGACCATGCTTACCTCATCAACCGACAGTTTGCAGGCAGACAACAGTTTTTCCAAAAAGCTGAACTGACTGGAGCCAGGGAAGCCCCTTTCAGGAAAAGCGCCGATAAGTAAAATGTTTTTGCCATTTTGCCCACGGCTGTTTTCTATTGTTCCCCCAGGTACTGTGACCGTCCTTTCCCTTTCTTCCGGAATTAAATATTGCTTATAAAGCCCCGCAAGCAGGAAAGGATCCAGTTTCAGGTTATCCAGACTCATATATTTTTTATGTTAATATCGTAGAAAAGTCTGCAAAAAATTCCGTTTCTTTGTTGCAAATATATACATCAGGAACATGTCTGAAATCAAAGTAAATTTTACCGGACAGGAGAAACCGGAACAAAAAGAAACTTCCCCGTTACCCTTCGGTAAAATATTTGCGGATCATATGCTGGTCGCTGATTACGCCCAGGGGCAGTGGAATAAGGGGGAGATTGTCCCTTTCCGGGATTTTTCCATCAGCCCGGCCAATGCTGCCCTGCATTATGGCCAGTCGATTTTTGAAGGGATCAAGGCGTATAAGGATCAGCAGGGGAATCCGCTGATCTTCCGGCCTGACATGAATTATACCCGTTTCCTCCTCTCCGCGGAAAGGATGGCCATGCCACCTATCCCGGAAGACCTGTTCATCGGGGGCATGAAGAGCCTGGTCAGCCTGGACAGGGACTGGATCCCTGATCAGGATGGGGCATCATTGTATATCCGGCCTTTCATGTTTGCGACGGACCGTACCCTGGGAGTCAAGGCATCCGAGACCTACAAGTTTGCTATTATTACTTCACCTACGGGACCTTATTTCAACAAACCGATCCGGCTGTTCGTGCAGGACAAATATGTCCGGGCATTCCCCGGCGGAACCGGATTTGCCAAATCTGCCGGAAATTACGGGGGTAGCCTTTTTCCTACCAGCGAGGTTAAAAAACAGGGGTATGACCAGATCCTCTGGACGGATGGGCTGGAGCATAAATACCTGCAGGAGTGCGGGACCATGAACCTGTTTGTCCTCATTGGCCATAAAGCGATCACACCACCTCTGGACCAGGGCACCATCCTGGCTGGGGTAACCCGGGACAGTGTGATTCATCTTCTCAGGGACCATGGGATGGAGGTAGAGGAAAGACCCCTGTCCATTCAGGAGGTGCTGGATGCCCGGAAAAAAGGAGAACTCCGGGAAGTTTTTGGCACCGGAACTGCAGCAACCATTGCTTATGTTGAGGAACTTTCCTATAACAGGGAGAATATCCGGTTCGATGTCTCCTCCTGGACCATTGCTCCCACCCTGTTAAAGAACCTGGAAGATATCCATACCGGGAAAACGGAGGATTCCAGGGGCTGGAATCTCCATATATAGGGAGATTCATTTCCGGTACCATACCAACAAGACCCGCGCTGCACCATGGCTTTCACAGGATAGCCCTTCCCTGTAGCCTTACCCTGCCGACATTTTGTTCTTTCAATATATCCACCTACCTTTGCCCTCCCAAATCCACTGCCTCCGGCAGCTAAAAAGGGGAAAATAAACCGGTAAAATCCAAGAAACCTCCGAAGCATGCCTACCATCCAGCAACTTGTCAGAAAAGGGCGGGAGATCATCCGGGCCAAATCCAAGTCCCGGGCCCTGGACAGTTGTCCGCAACGTCGCGGTGTCTGTACCCGGGTGTACACCACCACTCCCAAAAAGCCCAATTCTGCGCTTCGCAAGGTAGCCAAGGTCAGACTGACCAACAAAGTGGAGGTCATTGCCTACATTCCCGGGGAAGGACATAACCTCCAGGAACACTCTATCGTACTGATCCGGGGAGGCAGGGTGAAGGATCTGCCGGGTGTGCGTTATCATATTGTCCGCGGATCCCTGGATACCGCAGGAGTGAAAGACCGGAAAAAAAGCCGTTCCAAGTATGGGACCAAAAGGGAAAAACAGACTGTAAAAAAATAATACCGGATCCGGCAAAAGGCCGGCTGACCGTTGGATTCAAATAACCAATCATGAGAAAACAAGCTGCCAGAAAACTTCCCATGGCTCCCGATCCCCGGTTCAATGACCGGCTCGTGACCCGTTTTGTGAATAATATCATGGAAGAAGGGAAAAAAAGCGTAGCCTACCGGATCTTCTATGATGCGGTGGACAAGGTTTCCCAGCTGACCAATGAAAACGGATATGAAGTCTGGAAAAAAGCTTTGTTCAATGTGACCCCTGCAGTGGAAGTCAGGAGCCGGCGCATCGGGGGAGCTACTTTTCAGATACCCGCTGAAGTGAGGAGCGACCGGAAAATTTCCCTGAGCATGAAATGGCTGATCAGGTATGCCGGGGAAAGGAATGGCCGGAGCATGTCCGAAAAACTGGCCGGAGAAATTGTGGCTGCCAGCAAGGGGGAGGGAGCCGCATTCAAGAAAAAGGAAGATACCCACCGCATGGCCGAAGCCAATAAGGCTTTTTCCCATTTCAGAATCTGAACATTCGGGAGCAGCAGGTAACTGCTGATCCCCGAAGGCATTAAGCCTTGGCGGTATCGCAATAATCCATCCGGGACTCATTCGGAATCATCGGTGAACGGATAGTTGGGAATTGGCTACCTGCGGATTTTCAATTGTCTTTTTAGTATAAGGAGGATTTAAATCATGGGTGACTTAAGACATCAACGGAATTTTGGCATTGCTGCACATATTGATGCGGGGAAAACAACCACCACGGAAAGGATCCTGTATTATACCGGTGTGTCCCATAAGATTGGCGAAGTACATGAGGGGGCCGCGACCATGGACTGGATGGAACAGGAGAAGGAACGGGGCATCACCATCACCTCCGCAGCCACTACCTGCTTTTGGAAATTCCCCACCCAGCAGGGGTTACCCCTGGAGGATACCCGGCTATATAAATTCAATATCATTGATACTCCTGGCCATGTGGACTTTACCGTGGAAGTGGAACGTTCCCTACGGGTCCTCGACGGGCTAGTGGCGCTATTCTGTGCCGTTTCGGGAGTAGAGCCCCAGTCCGAGACGGTCTGGCGGCAGGCAAACCGCTACCTGGTGCCCCGGATCGGATTCGTCAATAAAATGGACCGTTCCGGAGCGGATTTTCTGAATGTCGTGAAACAGGTCAGGGAGATGCTGGGGGCTAAAGCGGTGCCCCTGCAGCTGCCCATGGGGGCGGAGGAACATTTTATAGGTGTGGTTGACCTGATCAGGATGAAGGGGATCATCTGGGACGAAGAATCCAGGGGGGCAACCTACAAGGAAGTGCCGGTCCCTGAAGATATGATGGCTGAGGCTGCAGAATGGAGACA
>DATLTB010000125.1:0-3019 GCA_035533815.1 Chitinophagaceae bacterium | reverse complement strand
AACAGGAGGAATTGAAGAATGCTGCCAATGCCAGCAAAAGGAAGATAGAATGGGGTTCCCAGATCCGCTCTTATGTATTTCATCCCTACAAAATGATCAAGGATCACCGCACTGACTATGAGGTAGGAAATATCCAGCCAGTTATGGATGGCGAACTGGATGGATTTATTAAAGCTTTTCTAATGATGGATAAAACAGCGGGTTCCTGATCAGGTAGTCTAAATTGTAAATCAATTTTCTTATGGGCAATGGCCATTATTTTTTTCCCAGGCCAATGAATGAACCGGTGTTCGGTTACGCGCCTGGATCACCTGAAAGGACGGCCCTGAAAAAACAACTGGCCATGTGTAAGGCCAATCCCCTTGAAATTCCCATGTATATCCATGGCAAGGAAGTGAATACCGGTAATTTGGTGACCCTGCATCCGCCCCATGAACATCAGGGGATACTTGGTCAATTTCACCGGGGTGGAATTAAAGAGGTGGATCTCGCTATCCAGGCTGCATTAGCCGCCAGGAAAAGTTGGGGAGGGCTAAGTTGGGAAAACCGGGCAGGTATTTTCCTGAAAGCTGCTGAACTGATGTCAGGGAAATACCGGTTTCAGCTGAATGCCACCACCATGCTTGGGCAGAGTAAAAATGTCTATCAGGCTGAAATTGACAGTGCCTGTGAACTCATCGATTTTTTGCGTTTCAATGTACATTTTCTCAGTGAGATATATGCCCAACAACCCTGGCCTTCCACAGGGGTAAATAACCGGCTTGAATACCGCCCCCTGGAGGGTTTTGTACTTGCCGTCACCCCCTTTAACTTTACGGCCATCTCCGGTAACCTGCCCACATCAGCCGCCATGTGCGGCAATGTGGTGGTTTGGAAACCGGCTAACTCCCAGGTATATGCTGCGCAGTTGATCATGCGGATCCTGATTGAAGCTGGTTTGCCTGAGGGAGTGATCAATCTGGTATATGCGGATGGACAAACTATCGGAAATGCCTGTTTTTCCCATCCTGATTTTTCAGGAATTCATTTCACAGGTTCCACAACTGTATTCCAGAATATGTGGAAAACCATTGGCAACAATATTCAAAATTATAAGAGTTATCCCCGGATAGTCGGGGAAACAGGAGGCAAGGATTTTGTGCTGGTTCACCCTTCAGCTGATCCTGATGCTGTGGTGGCCAACCTGATCCGGGGTGCCTTTGAATTCCAGGGTCAGAAATGTTCCGCGGCTTCCAGGGCTTATTTACCATCAAACCTGGCAGGAACCATTAAACAGAAAATGATGGATGAAATGAGCACCTTGAAGATGGGTTCACCGGAGGACTTTTCTAATTTCATCAATGCAGTAATTGATGAAAAATCATTTGACCGGATACGGGGATATATTGAAGATGCGGGTCTACGCAGCAGTGTCAAAATAATAACAGGCGGCAAATGCGATAAATCCACCGGATATTATATACAACCAACCCTGATGGAGACTTCAGACCCGCATGATGTGACCATGCAGGAGGAGATATTCGGACCCGTATTGACTTCATATGTGTATGATGAAAAAAAATTTGATGAAACTTTGGACCTGGTGGATTCATCCTCCCCGTATGCCCTGACCGGATCTGTTTTTTCAGCGGACAGGCAGGCCATTGAGCTGGCTACCCGTAAACTGGTGAATTGTGCCGGTAACTTTTACATCAATGATAAACCTACGGGAGCGGTCGTGGGCCAGCAACCATTCGGCGGGGCCCGGGCTTCCGGAACCAATGATAAGGCAGGATCCATGATAAATCTTTACCGGTGGCTGAGTGCAAGGACAATCAAGGAGACTTTTGTCCCTGTGACAGACTATCGTTATGCTTTCCATAAGGAATCCTAGTTAACTTGGCTATTATTCCTAACTATCTTTACCGGATGGGTAAAAAGGTCAGGCTGGCCCAACGGTATCTGTGCTACAGGCTCAAAGCCAAAGGGAGCCATGGAATACATTCCCCTTTCGTTTTTGACCTTTTTCGGCAGGTCATCAATTCCCAGGCTCCATTCCCTATTTTTTCCGAAATTGAACATTGCAGAAGGATATTGTCCCATGACCACCGGGTCATCGAGGTAACAGATTATGGTGCAGGTTCCTTAAGCCATTCAGAAAGCCTGCGGATGATCAGTACGATTGCCCGGCACGCATCCAAACCCAGGAAATATGGCGAGTTGCTCTTCAGGCTGGTCCGGTATTTTAATTCAGTGCAGATCCTGGAAATGGGTACCTCGCTGGGATTATCCGCAGCTTATCTTGCTGGAGCAAATCCGGCAATAAAGCTGGTCACCCTGGAGGGATGTCCGCAGACCGGGACCATCGCCAGAAAAAATTTAGAAATCCTGCAGTTGCACAATATCTCTGTAATGGTGGGCAGATTTGAAGATTTACTCCCAAAGGCATTGGCTTGTTTTTCTCAGCTGGATTTGGTGTTTTTTGACGGCAATCACCGGGAGAAGCCCACATTGGCGTACTTTAAGGCCTGTCTTCCCTATTCAACAGATTACTCATTGTTTATCTTCGATGATATACACTGGACTGCGGAAATGGAAGCAGCCTGGGCCATTATCCAACAGCATCCCCAGGTAACAATGACCATTGACCTGTTCTTCCTAGGCCTGGTATTCTTCAGAAAGGAATTCCAGGAGAAGCAGCATTTTATACTTAAATATTGAATCGCTGGAGAAAAGGGTCCGGATGCTTTACTCGATTTTATAAACCTGGCGTGAAAACCCTGCGCCAAGAGCGCAGGGATGAAACGCCATCCTAAGGTCATCAAAATATTTTAGATTTGGAATGTGGAAATCGAGGAAACGGCTGACTTTTGGCATTCATATCATAATGTATCTGAAAGCTATTATCATATTCAGTTGACAATTAAATACAGGAAGCCATTATTTAAACCAGCCATTGAGGGATTAATAGCCAAAGTATTAAAGGGATTAAAAGAAAGGTATAGTATAGAGGTATACTTGATCGGATTCGACAAAAATC
>DATLTB010000124.1:0-2545 GCA_035533815.1 Chitinophagaceae bacterium | reverse complement strand
CAGGAGATTGTGAAAATTTTATATTCCGTTCCCGCTTCCGGTAACGGGCACATTGCCCGGGCCAGGGAGATACTTCCCTACCTGAAAAAATATGGGACGGTCGATGTATTCCTGTGCGGATGCTATTATGATCTCAATCTGGAAGAAACCCGGTACAGGAACAGGGGGATGAGCCTGTTTTATAACCGGTCAGGAGGATTGAATTACCTCAAATCCCTGGTCAGTGTCCGTCCGACCGGGGTCATCCGGCAGATATTCACCTTGCCGGTCCACCGATATGACCTGGTGATCAATGATTTTGAATACATCACTGCCAGGGCCTGCATGCTGCGCAAGGTACCCTCCGTCAGCTTCGGACATCACGCCAGCTTCCGGTCCACCCGCATTCCGAGGCCCGAAAAAAAACAATGGGTAGGAGAACTGGTACTGAACCATTTCGCTCCAGCTACTTGTTATACCGGTCTGCATTTTGCCCGGTATGACGATTTTATTTTTACCCCGGTGATCAAAAAAGCCATTTTACAGGCAGAACCACAGGATAAGGGACATATTACTATTTATCTTTCATCCTGCAGCCCGGATTTTCTGATGAAAAATCTTTCCGATCTACCTTACCGTTTTGAGATATTTTCCCGCTGGATTAAAAATAAAACGGTAAATAAGCAATTTTCCCTCTTCCCGCCAGACAACCAGACTTTTGCACAAAGCATGATCAATAGTTCCGGGGTGATCACCGGAGGAGGTTTTGAAACTCCGGCAGAAGCATTGTCATTGCATAAGAAACTGCTAATAGTTCCAATCCGCGGACAATATGAGCAGCAATATAATGTAGCGGCCCTGGAGAAGCTGGGTGTACGATGCTTAAAGCAGATTGATGAGCACTTCGCAGACATAGTCTGTCAATGGATAGAAACGGACCATGCGGTATCCGTTTCCTATACCAACCAGATTCCCGAGATGCTGGAATATATCATGGATACTTGCCTGCACATTAAAAAAGCTTTGCCAGCATACGGCTGATCCCCCGTGCATTCTTTTATTCAAGGTAAGCCGGGGCCCTGTTTTCCGCCATTGTTTCCTTATACCCCCGTTTTTTATTCCCGCTGTATGGGCCCTGTTTCCTGCTTTGCCCGTTCCGCAGTAAATTTGCATGGATTAAATCCAGGTACATGTCACTGATCGTAGTAGGCTCCATGGCTTTTGATGATATCGAAACTCCTTTCGGGAGATCGGACCGGATAATCGGTGGCGCGGCTACCTATATAACCTGGGCGGCCGCCCAATTTGTCCGGCCCATCAGGCAGGTGTCAGTGGTGGGTGGGGATTTTCCCCAAAAGGAACTCAATGCACTGGAGGAGATCGGGGTGGATCTCGAAGGAGTTCAGGTTAAAGCTGGGGAAAAATCTTTTTTCTGGTCCGGCAGGTATCATATGGATATGAACACCCGGGACACCCTGGTCACTGAACTGAATGTACTGGAAAACTTTGATCCCCTGATTCCTGAAAGTTACCAGGGCAGTGAATTCCTGATGCTGGGCAA
This sequence comes from Chitinophagaceae bacterium, assembly GCA_035533815.1. Classification (GTDB taxonomy): domain Bacteria; phylum Bacteroidota; class Bacteroidia; order Chitinophagales; family Chitinophagaceae; genus JANWKA01. Next base: position 1,005 of record DATLTB010000124.1, on the reverse strand, counting down.
TCTTTCCCCTGATGTCCAAAACAAAGTCATTGACCGGCTAAGACATCGGCCAAGGCTTATTGCTATGGACACGATGAACTTCTGGATGGATATTGCCCGGCCTGACCTGGACCGGTTACTGAAAAGAATCGATGTGCTCATGGTCAATGATGCCGAAGCCAGGCAACTGAGCGGGGAATATTCCCTGGTCAAGGCTGCCCGCAGCATCCTGGGAAAAATGGGACCCCGGTACCTGGTCATTAAAAAAGGGGAGCACGGCGCCCTGCTTTTTCATGAGAATCATGTGTTTTTTGCACCCGCTCTTCCCCTGGAAGAAGTGTTTGATCCCACCGGAGCAGGTGATAGTTTTGCCGGCGGATTTATCGGATATATCGCAAAAACCAAGGATATTTCATTCGAGAACCTGAAATCGGCCATCATTGTCGGATCGGCTTTAGCTTCTTTCTGCGTGGAAAAATTCGGGACCGAGCGGCTCCGGGAGATTCGCCTGGATGATATCCATGCCCGGATCCGTCAGTTTGTGGACCTGGTTCACTTTGATATTGACCTGAAATAACTTCCGCAAACAGAAAATCAAGCCTTCGCAGCATTCTATTATGTATTTAAGGCAATTATATACTTGTTGGGACAGGTATACTTTCCCGCTTCTTCGCCGGGCGTAACCGCCGCTGCTCCCCGGGCTCTTTGGATGTGCCGCACCCTGTTTGTAATCCCATTTTTCTGATATTTTTCGCTGCATTGATATCCCGGTCATGGATTTCGGAACATCTCGGGCAGGTCCATACCCGGACGGACAATTCCAGCTCATCCAACACATAGCCACATCCGGAACAGGTCTTGGAACTGGGGGAGAACCGATCTATTCGGATCAGGTTTTTACCATACCAGTCGCATTTATACTCCAGTTGACGGACAAATTCCCCCCATCCCGCATCGGATATGGATAAAGCAAGATAATGGTTTTTAACCATGTTCTTCACAGCAAGATTCTCCACGACCAGGGTG
>DATLTB010000123.1:0-22371 GCA_035533815.1 Chitinophagaceae bacterium | reverse complement strand
CTGACTTCATCCATAAGCATACCGGCAATTGTAGCTCTTATGGCTCCTTTTTGGCTGGAAGGCTGCAAAGGAGATTCTTCCGACATCCATCCATTGACAGGACCATAAGCATATACATTATCAAAAAATACAAGTTTTACTCCCTGTCTTTTACAGGATTCAATGACGTTTTGCATAATCCTTGGCCATTGTTCTTTCCAAGTAGCATGGGAATATCGAAGACCAGCAGTCAGATAAGCGACTTCAGCATTTTTCAGGGCTTTAAATGTCTGATCAAAATGGAGCAGATCCGCTGAAAATAACTCATCGGAATCCTTGTACCGATGAGGATTTCGGCTGACTAACCTCACTTGAAGCTTCAGGACATTAAGTGCTTTGGACAATTCATGTCCAATTGTCCCATTGGACCCCAATATGACTTGCATATAGTTTACATTTTATTAGCACGAAGGAAGAAAGTTGAATGATAAATTATCATTTTCTCATATAATATGATCATTGTATTTATGAAAAAGATCATGGTATGGTCTTTGAAATGAGTCAATACTGAGTTATTCACTTTTAAAATTCGTTTTTATTATGAAAAGGTTAATTATCGTTGGAACTTTGCTTTCCGCTGCTGTTATTGGTGTTTCTGCTTTTGCAGGCGTTCCTCATGTGATGAATGCTTCTAAATATCAGACTACCACCGCCCAAGACACTATCCCTCACGGACAAATGGACAAATCCGGCAATCCAAATTGGCATAAATCTTCAGATACTTCAATGAAGAGAGACAGCATTTAATTGCTGTAATTGATTTGGTTTATGCTCCGGAGTTCGGAATTATCAGTTCCTGAGAAGGATTTGTGTCATACTCATTAGGTTTATACCTGGGGTTATTGGTGGGTTTTTATTTTCATGGATATTTGTGTGTTTAGCGCTATTTCCTAAAGACTGATACTATTAATTGCTTTCTCCGGTATTTACCATAGGGAATATTTTTCATTGTCCCTATTTCAGGTTAAAACACATAAACCCTCAGTCTACCGGGATTAAGGCAGATGGGGTTGCCATTACCTGGCAGTTTAAACTTTCAGGAATGAACAGGACTTGGCGCTTCAACGGATATTCCCAGGCCTGACGCTATTTTTGAACTCAACTCTTTATTTACTCGAAAGAAATGACCGAGCTGTCGTTGAATGATCTGGTCCCTTTTAGGTCCTTGAATCCCATTCATGGAGGATATAATATTGCTTATCAGGTTTTTCCGTTCAGATTCACTCATTACTTTCGAATATAACCAGCCAGGCTGGGTGAAATGGTCATTTTCTCCCTGTCCATTGCGATCAAACCAATCGGCAATTTGGTTATCTATGGACTGCGAAGGTTCTTTATAATTTTCATCAATATACATATCGTCGAAACTGTTGGGATAATAGTTTGGGTTACTCCCACTATTTCCATCTGTACGCATATGGCCATCCCGTTCATAATTGGCTACCTGGTAGGGACATTTATTAACCGGGATCTGCTCATAATTTACTCCTAGTCGGTACCTATGTGCATCCGGGTAGGATAGTAACCTTCCCTGCAACATTTTGTCTGGAGAATAACTTAGTCCATCTATTACATGTGCCGGAGCAAATGCAGATTGTTCTACTTCCGCGAAATAATTGAGCGGTAATTCATTAAGTTCCATTATGCCTGCATCAATCAGGGGAAAATCTGCATGGGGCCATATCTTAGTCAGATCAAATGGATTAAATGGGAATTCCCGTGCCTGATTTTCGGTCATCAATTGAATTTTGAAAGCCCATCTGGGGAATTCCTTTCTGTCAATGGCATCAACAAGATCCCGCTGAGCATGATCTGGATCAATGCTTTTCATTTCAGCGGCTTTTTCAGCATTGAAATTACATATGCCTTGAACGGTCTTGAAATGGTATTTCACCCAGACCCTTTCCCCGGCCTTGTTTATCATAGAGTAAGTGTGACTTCCATATCCATTCATATGTCGGTAGCTCCAAGGTGTTCCCCGGTCACTCATCAGGATCATCACCTGATGAATAGATTCCGGACAAAGGCTCCAGAAATCCCACATCATAGTCGGACTTTTCAGATTAGTACGGGGATCCCTTTTCTGGGTATGAATGAAATCACCGAATTTTTTGGCATCTTTAACAAAAAATACGGGGGTATTATTACCCACCAGATCCCAGTTACCGTCTTCCGTATAGAACTTCACTGCAAAACCCCGGGGATCCCTTTCACTATCAGCACTCCCCTTCTCCCCTCCTACTGTAGAAAATCGGACAAACACCCGGCATTGATTGCCCGTTTTGCTGAATAGTTTTGCCCGGGTATATTCTGCCAATGAGTGTGTAACCGTGAAAGTGCCATAGGCGCCCGTTCCTTTGGCATGTACCACCCTTTCCGGAATTCTTTCCCGGTTGAAATGAGCCATTTTTTCATGGAGAATGTAATCCTCGAGCAGTACCGGTCCCCTGGGACCTGCTGTCATACTGTTTTCATTTTCTACATATGGACGCCCGGAAGCTGTACTCAGCCTACGTTTTTTAGTTTGCTTGTCACTCATTGTATTAAATTGTAATTTTATTTGATCATTTCCAGACAAAAATCAGTCAATTTTCTTTATCAATCAAATTGATATTACCTAAAATTATATGTTTAAATCTAGGTTCTGTGAGTTTTCAGCAGCTCAGATACATTATTGAAGCAAACAAACAGGGGCATTTTGCCAGGGCAGCGGAATCCAGTTATGTCTTGCGAGCAACTTTAAGGTTGATGGTCAAGGGTTTGAACGGGAACTCGAATTCAGCATTTTTGACCGCAGCAGGCATACATTCGCCCCCACTGATTTTTGTAAAGCCTTTCTTGGACAGACCAGGCACATCTTACGGGAATCCAATAAATGATTAAGCAGGCCAGGGGAATTCAGACTGATCTGCAAGGGGTTTTTCGGATAGGAATTATCCCGAACTCGCCCTTTCCTGTTCCCTTTGTTTTAGATTAAATTACAAATAACAGAGATGAATACTGATCAGATCATCAGGCAACTGAATGAGGACCTTCTGGATGTAGCCCTTTAATTTACTGCCCTGAATATCGGTGAATACAGAGAAACCTCATTCATTGTGGCAAGTTCAAGGTCTTTGTATTTAAAAATGAAAGGGCTTGAACTAAAAATAGCTTTTATCCTGGGAAATAGAAGTAAATCGGTTATGGTTGTTGGAAGAGGAAGAATGCCTTAGATCACAGGTATGCAACCAATGTGAACTTCAGCGTCAGCAAGTATCTGTAAATAATCTGGAATATCAAGTCGGTATCATTTAAACACTTTTGAAAATCGTGGAAATCATTAATAGGATCACGGTTATTGTAAACCTGGTGGAACATTATTTAGACATACCAAAACTGTTACAACTCCGCGTTGTCAAATCTCTGGTACAGGTCTGACTAATCTGTATTATTATATACTTTTATTTTGTTAAGAAAAAGTTGCTGGAGATTCCCTGTAAGGTTATTATAAATGGAGTAAATCCCAGGTTGATAAATACTCCAAAAAAGTGAGTCTGAAAAATACCCATTTTCCCAACGTGGAATCAGTAACCAAGTCCGGAATTTGATTAATAATACAGGCAACTACAACTTACTATCATAATTTTTGAGGTTTAAAGGGGATTATTGACTAATTTTGACTTCCCAATGTTATTAAATGAACACAAGATCTGAATTCTATCATTCATCCAGCCCAGAACCTCATCGTATTCGGACTAAAAATATACTGAAAGTTCATCCCGGAATAAGATCCCTGATAGGAAAAAACCCCTATACCATATTTGCTATAATCGGAATTGTAGCCTTGCAGGTGATTCTAGCCATTGTGCTCAGACACAGTCCCTGGTGGGTTATTTTGCTAGTGGCTTATTTCGTTGGTGCTTTTGCAAATCATGCATTGTTCGTCATGATTCATGAATGTGCCCATAACCTCCTTTTTAAAGCCCGAGCTGCCAATACCTGGTCAGGAATTCTGGCCAATCTGCCCCAAGTTATGCCCAGTTCAGTTTCCTTTCAACGCTATCATATCAAGCATCATTCCTTCCAGGGTATACATGAACTAGATGCCGATCTACCTGATTTTTGGGAAGCTAGACTGGTGAAAAACTCTTTTTGGGGTAAGGCAGCCTGGTTTTTAATGTTTCCGATATTCCAGACAATCCGTACATTCCGATTAAAGGAAATCAAGCCTATAGACAAATGGGTAATTGCCAATTGGACAACTCAGTTTGCCTTTAATTTGGCAATATGGATATTCCTGGGTCCAAAGGCACTTATTTACCTTTTACTAAGTTTCTTTTTTTCAGTAGGTTTTCATCCGCTTGGAGCCCGATGGATTCAAGAACATTATCTTACCCTGGATGAACAACAGGAGACTTATAGCTATTATGGTATTTTAAACAAATTGGCATTCAATGTTGGCTACCACAATGAACATCATGACTTTCCGTCAATTCCCTGGAACCGCCTACCAAAACTAAAAAAGGATGCTGGGGATTATTATAATAACCTGTATGCTCATCATTCCTGGACAAAGTTGTTCTTTCGTTTCCTTTTTGATAAAAAGCTTTCCTTGTATTCCAGAGTAACCCGTAATGATCGGGGAAAGGTATCTCTTAGGGATGAATCCAAACCAGATGCTGAAATGAGTCAGGGAATTTGATTACATCCTGACATTGCCAGAAAATGAATCTTCGGACTGGATTATTATTTGTATTGGTAGAGAAGACCTGATAAATTCCGGCAATCAGCTTGTTCTCCCTTTGTTCATGGATATTGCCTTTGGTAGGGACAATAGTCATTTGCGCTGTGGCCCTTGTTTTTGCGTTAATTTATAAAATTGGATTTTTCCATTAACCTTACTAAGGGAATTTTATTTTGGCGCCGATCATTATCAGGGTATAAATATTTTTTCCCTCACTAGTTTTCAATTTGAATGAAAAATGAATACAAAAATCCTTGACTCGGGAAATGTTGGGCATTTGTGGCATTTTTGATTTTCACCAATCCAATCCAACATGTTGTCATTGTTAAATATGAAAAATGGGTTGAAATTGCACAAGCTTGCTTTTCTGCATTTGGTCCATAGTACTAGCCATTCCCTTGATTTTAGGTTATTATTTTGTCAGGCTTATTTTACCTAATTTCGATTTTTTTAATGCCTATAATTAGAATTTAGAACTATGAACATAAAACTGAAACACATTACAGGATCAATAATCATCATGAGCATGGTATTTTGTCAATCCTTTGCCCAGACCATTTCTAAACCCCTACCCAAGGATTGGCAGTTATTGGATTATAAAATGGATAGTGTGTACGGGACAAGTGTTGAACGAGCTTACCTGGACCTTCTAAGGGGCAAGAAAAGCCATCCAGTCATTGTTGCAGTCATAGATTCAGGTATTGATACCTCCCAGCAGGATCTTCAGGGGCGTATCTGGGTCAACCCAGGCGAAATTCCCAATAATGGAATTGATGATGATCACAACGGGTATGTGGATGATATACATGGGTGGAACTTTCTTGGGGGGAAGAATGGAACAAGCCTGGTCAGGGCCAGTTCGGAAGCACAACGGGAATATTACCGGTTGAAGAAAATTTATGGGAACGCTTCGGATTCAATGGCTATGACTAATAAAAAGGAATATGCATACTGGCTTGTACTCAAGGATAAAGCAGCTAAGGATTCAGCCAATAATGCCATGGAAATCAACCGCCTTCCTTATATAATTACCATACTTACCAAAATAGACAGTGTGCTTCAGAAAGCCACCCATAAGGATAAAGTCAATTTTTCGGATATAGATACCTTGCAAACCACTGACATAGCCACTAAACAAGCTAAAAATGTTGCTCTACAATTATATAAAGAAGTACCTCATGAACAATCATTCAATAAGATAATCAGCGAAGGCAAGCAGGAACTGGCTGAAGCCGAAACCGCACGCGATGAGCAGAATGAGGATCCAAATGCTTCCCGAAGGAAAATAGTCGGCGATAATCCTTTTGATATCAATGATCGGGATTATGGAAACAATAATATAAATTATGACACTTCTGATCCGGCTTCCATTCATGGGACTCATGTGGCAGGCATTATTGCGGCAATCCGGAATAATCATATTGGCATGGATGGCATTTGCGATAATGTGATCATCATGCCCATAAAAGCCGTGCCCGATGGGGATGAAAGAGATAAGGATATTGCCCTGGCTATCCGGTATGCTGTCAATAACGGAGCTAAGATCATCAATATGAGTTTCGGGAAACCCTATTCGCCCCAGAAGGCTTGGGTGGATGATGCGGTGAAATATGCTGCAGCGCATGATGTATTGCTTGTTCATGCTGCCGGAAATTCAAGTGCTGACAATGATTCGATAGGTGATTATCCAAGCCCGGAATACCTGGATTCTACTGGTATGGCTCCTAATTTCATCGAAGTTGGCGCTAGTTCAAGTGGCCAGGATAGCGGGGAATTCGTAGCCTCATTTTCTAATTATGGCAAAAAGGATGTAGACTTGTTTGCTCCGGGTGAAGATATATATTCCACTGTTCCCCATAATTCCTATGAATCACTCAGCGGTACCAGTATGGCTGCCCCAATGGTCAGTGGCATTGCCGCCTTGTTACTCGAGTATTACCCCAGATTAAGTGCTGTCCAGTTACATCAGATCCTGGATCAATCCGTATTATATGTGGGAGACAGCCTAGTAGATAAGCCGGGAACGGATCAAAAAGTGAAATTTAGTACCCTTTGCCGCACCGGGGGTATTGTCAATGCATACAACGCCTTAAAACTAGCCGCAACAATACGGGGGAAGAGGAAAAAAGAACGGAAAAAAAGAAGGCATCGTTTCTGATTTCCGCACTTCCTAATTCCTTTCATATTCCAAATATTTCTTTTTATGGCTAAACCTTCTACAGAAGAATACCCGGGTCATCTCCGGAAATATATAGAACTGGTCCAAGAAAAGGACCTCACTAATGCCCTGGAGAATAGCCTCAATGAAGTCACAGATTTTTTCTCCGGCCTGACATCATATGGGCAAGACTATACCTATGCTCCGGGAAAATGGACCATTCCAGGTATCCTGCTTCATATTTCGGATACAGAAAGGATTTTCGCTTACCGCGCTTTGCGCATTTCCCGTAATGACCAGACTCCGCTGGAAGGATTTAATCAGGATGATTATATGAAGCAGGTGGATCTGGATTCCCGTTATCTTCCTGATCTGGTGGCTGAATTCCGTACAGTCAGATTAGCCAGCCTGAGTCTTTTCCGCAGCATGGATGATTCAGTCTTACTGCGTTCAGGCACAGCCAATGGAAATCCCATCACTGTACAAGCAATTGGGTTTGCTATTGCTGGTCATGCCAGTCATCATATGCGGATTATCAGGGAAAAATATCTCAAAGAAGGGGAATCCTGAAAAAAAGCAAAAACTACAAACCTGTAAGCCGGATTCTGTATCATTTCCCCTGTTTGGCAGGTGAAACCAGCTATCATTTATCTGCGATTACAGTCACCTGTAACCTGGTTCTGCCTACCCGTAAGCATCGGGCGAGCCGCCCTCAAGCGCTTACCTATGTGGCATTTCAGCGCGCAAGGTTTGCCCGGAAATACCGTTACCGGTATTTCCCGTGAGCTCTTACCTCACGTTTTCACTATCACCTTCCTTTACAGGAAGGCTACTATTTTCTGTGGCACTGTCTGTATCCGGCGAAAGCCGGATCCCATCCGTTAGGTGGTGCGCTGCTCTATGCTGTCCGGACTTTCCTCCCCGATTTGGGGCGATAGCTCGGTTTGTAGTTTTCTGGATTCTTCTGGTAAAAAACTGTCACCCCTTGGGAAGTTTCCCATAATTAAAGTTAATCTTTGTGGCGCCACTGCCATATCTCACGTCATATTCATTGATAAAATTACGAACCTCAGGGATATTTTTTAAGATTTCATGGATTTCGTCCCTTAACCTGCCCTTGCCCACCCCATGAATAACGATCAGTGAAGATTGCCGGTGACCAATTGCCAAATCCAGATAGCGGGAAAATTCCTGAAGTTGTAAAGTCAGGATTTCAAAATTGCTCATTCCCTGCCAATTTTCAAGGAGTTTTTCGATATGCAGATCAATTTCATATTGGGGTAAGCTGGATTGGGTAATTCTCATAGGGGAAATAATCTGGCTGCTATGCCGCAGTAATTTATCCAAGTGCTTGACGGGTTCCAAAATTTCCACTTCCGGGAACTTGCTTAAAACCGAAAAGCTGAAGGTCGCCTGATTGTTATTTTTAAGTTCCCCAAGTTTTCGGAATATTTTTTCTGCCCGGGGCCGTATAACCTTATGGATAGAACCTACATGTCGGGGATCCGGGTTTAGCAAACTGAAATCAAATTCAAATCGCGGATTATCATTGAGTTGTTCGAATTGCAGATCATGCAAATAAAAATGGGTATGGGAAAGCAATGGGCTTTTCAGCTCAAGAAACAATTCCTTTTTGACCCATACCTGATAATGAAATATATAATCACATGGGCTTTCATTCACCAGGTGTAGTTTCAGAATATGCACTATATCCTCCCCATTTTCCTGCCTGTAAACCGGAAGCAGGGAAAGCCATACGCCCTGATCTTTGTCACTCCTGGGGGAATGCTTTTCCTGGGGTATGTTTTCTCCGGGAACCGGTTTCCCGGTTAATTTGCTTTGATTTGGCATAAATGATTGATAATAAGGGAAATCGATCTGATCTGTGAAGACCGGAAAGGACAATCCGCCCACATCCACCATCACCATTTCCTCACTGATTAGTTCAACCACTTCAGCCTTTTCACCAGAATGCAATAGAAGCACTTTATCACCTAAGGAGAATTTCATGGTATTAAAGTATAATATGAGTATAAAGGTAACGGCTTTAAACCGTAGGTTTTTTTTTAACAAAAATTATTTATACATTCAATTATCTGTTAATATTTTTTAAAAAGCTATCTTGGGGTTTCACTTTGCGCTTATCTTACTGTCAAATAAATATGGGCAAGCAATTTGCTATATGCTATATATAAAAAATGAAATATTAAAGTTGTTGATCAAATCGAAAAACTCTTTGGATATGAAAAGTTTAATCTGCATAATGGTCTTGATGGCGACCGCTACAAAATTTATAGGTTGTGCTCCTATCAGGCAAACTCCGGTGGATTATCCTATTACTTCACCTGATCAGCAAGGGGTTGTATCCGTCCAGATGTTTTATGATGATCTCAGTCCTTACGGACAATGGGTGGATTATCCACAGTATGGTTATGTCTGGGTACCAAATGAAGGAACGGGATTCCAACCTTATTCGAATGGACATTGGGTGATGACTGAATATGGATGGACCTGGGTTTCCAATTACAGCTGGGGATGGGCTCCTTTCCATTATGGTAGGTGGTTCTATGATAATAGTTACGGTTGGATGTGGGTACCAGGTACAGTATGGGGACCAGCCTGGGTATCCTGGAGACAATCCGGAGGATATTATGGATGGTGTCCCCTGAGTCCAAGTATAGGCATGGATGTCAGGCTGTCTTTCGGGCAGCGATATCAAGAACCGGCTAATCGTTGGGTATTTGTTCCCCGCCGGTTTATGAACAGACCGGATGTGAATAATTATTATTTGAATAGAAACCAAAACACCACTATTATCAATAACACCACGATCATTCAAAATACTTATGTGGATAATAGTCGTCACGCAACTTATATCGCCGGTCCTTCGGCTGCAGGGGTGCAAAGATCGACGGGAATACCAGTACGCAGGGTGTCTGTCACGGAAAGCAGGTCGCCCAGGGAAACCCTCAGTGGTAATCAATTACGGATTTTCCGTCCCACGGTCAATAATGCCCCGGGGAACGGATCAAATCGACCTGCACCCGCACATCCAGTGCCCCTACGGAGTTTCCATCCTGCTGTTCAACCCAATTCTGCGGGAAACAACAGGATGCCTGTAAATCCCAATCAGCGTGTGAAACCAAACATGCAGGTCACACCCCCTATCAGACAGAACAGTCAGCCTCGGCAGGCTCCTGTAAGGTCTTTCCGTCAAACCCCCGTTCCAAAACAACAGGCTCCTGTGAGGACTTTCCAGCAACATCCAGTTCAGCAGCAGCATTATCAGCCTCCTGTTCAGCCACATAATATGGTTCGGAATAATTCCCGTGCGCAGGTTCATCCCAGTAATGTACATCCTCCTGTACGGTCCAGTATGGTGAACAAGGGGAATTATCAAAGGAATATTCAAAATACCCGGGCCCGCGCTCCGGTAAGAAGAGTAAGCCCAATGCCAAAACAGCAGGTTAGAACGCAGCAGACATCAAAAAGTAACCGCAATCAAAAGAATAATGGACATTAATTTCAATTAGAGGAGGTTTGCTTGCACAACTATCATAACTTTTTTATCCTTGCCGCTGGGTAAGATTAAGCTTACTGTGCTTGAAACTATAGGTGAAATAGATTACCAAACCGACCACAAGCCAGATCAGGAACCTTAACCAATTTAAATAACCTAACTCAGTCATCAGAAAAAAACAACTTCCCAGTCCAAGTACCGGGATTAATGACAGTTTTTTGATATAGGATAGAATTGAAAGTGTCAGAGACAATATTAAAAAAAGGTAGTAAGGGAGATTTTCCCGGAAAACAACCCAGATTCCATTGTATCTGAAAAGGCCCGCCAACTGGATTCTGAATAGACCTAACCCGATTATAAATAATAATGGAACGATATACCTGGAGTTGATATAGGGAATGTGAAATCGTTTACTTCTATTTGATATGGTGGGATCATCTGGAATCAACAGTATACCTCCACAAACTAAAACAAAAGCAAACAGGGTACCAATACTGGTCAAATCAGTCACTACAGTGAAGTTCAGGAATAAGGATGGGATCGCTACAAGTAAACCAGTCAGGATCACTGAAAAGGATGGGGTACCGAATTTCGGATGTAACCTGGAAAATATTTTGGGCAGTAAGCCATCCCTGCTCATACTCATCCAGATCCTGGGTTGCCCCATCTGAAATACCAACAGCACACTGGCGGTGGCAATGACGGCACTGATTGATACAATATAACTGATCTTGTAAAGCTTAACCTCCCTGAATACATAAGAAAGGGGGTCGGTCACAAGTAACTGATTATAGGAAACCATGCCGGTCAGTACTATTGCTACCAATATATATAGAACCGTACAAATGAGTAGGGAATAGATCATGCCCCTGGGTAGGTCTCGTTGTGGATTTTTGCATTCCTCAGCTGTAGTGGATATGGCATCAAACCCGATATAGGCAAAAAAGACACCTGACACCCCTTTCATTACCCCCCCCATACCATTGGGTAGGAATGGATGCCAGTGAACTGGGTTCACATAGAAAAAACCAACTATGATTACAAATAATACAATGGCGACTTTCAGCGCTACCATCAAATTAGTGGCTTTTTTAGTCTCCCGGATACCTATATATACCAGGTAAGTGATAAAAAATACGATAGCCAGGGCCGGCAAATTGGCAATGATCCGGATTCCTGCCAGTTGAGGAGCCCCGGTCCAGGCAGCAAAAGCTGCTTTCAGTTTATCCGGAAGACTCGATAAAGGACTGCCGGAAGCCATGGCATGCTGTGCACCTTGAAATCCCCGGAATGCAGTTATGTAATCAGTTGTGAAATAATATGGGATATGAAGATTGAATCTGTCCAGCAGATCGGTGAAATATCCACTCCATGATATGGCCACCGCAATATTTCCAATGGCATATTCCATCAAAAGATCCCATCCTATGATCCAGGCCACCAGTTCTCCGAAACTCGCGTAAGCATAGGTATAAGCACTACCGGACACAGGTATACGGGAAGCAAAGGCAGCATAGCACATCGCCGAAAATCCGCAACATATGGCTGTGATGACAAACAGCAGAATCACTCCAGGACCCCCATTGTAGGCAGCCTGACCGATGGTGGAAAATATGCCTGCCCCCACAATGGCAGCAATGCCCATTGCAGTCAGGTCCCGGACACCCAAAACTTTTTTTAGGGATCCACCATGATGTGTGTCATCTGATATTCCCATTTCAGCATCCTTCAGGATGAGGGAAATGTTTTTTTTCCGAAATAGCTGCCTGGACATAAGGAAGCGAAAAATAAGTCAATAAAAATTTATATTATCGATTCGATTTTTCATGCCTGCCGGTCAAGCAATATGGAGGCAAGTTCCAGGAGGTAATGCTTACGTGCACTCAATACAGCAACTTGATCCAGATTTGCTAAGGCAATATCGGCGAAACGCTCCTTTTCCCTGGAAGCCCACTTATCTATTTCACAGGATGCATAAATTTGCATGACTTTTTCCAACCTGTCAGGTAAATCGGTCTTCATCAGGCTGAGTAAGGCATGTTTTTGACCGGGATTACACAATTCCAAGGCTTTAAGTAATAAAAAGGTTTTTTTCCCTGTAAGAATATCCCCCCCATGCTGTTTGCCAAACTTCCGGGGGTCGCCGAATGCATCCAGCAGATCATCCTGGACCTGGAAAGCCATACCGATATATTTGCCGAATTCATACAAGTGATTGGCATTACGTTCACTTGCCCCCCCCATGATGGCTCCCATCTTAAGGCTTGCAGCCAGAAGTACAGAGGTTTTCAATTCTATCATTTCCAGATATCCGGACATGGGGATATTATCGGCTTCCATTTGTTCAAAATCCATGTCCAGTTGTTGTCCTTCACAAACCTTGATGGCTGTTTTATTGAAAATGGACAGGATCCGGGATAAATAAATCTTATCAATCCGGTTGATCAGTTCATATGCATGTATCAACATGGAATCACCTGCAAGCAAAGCGGACGGTAGATTGAATCTGGTATGTACTGTGGGAACCCCTCTGCGCAGGGGTGCCTTATCCAGAATATCATCATGGATAAGGGTGAAATTATGAAAGAGTTCTATTGCTGCTGCAACCCGAAAGGAATCCTCACCGATATTGTCAAAAAGATCATTGCCCATCAAGCAAAGCACAGGCCTGATCCTTTTTCCCTTAATAGAAAGCATATATCTGGCCGGTTCGTAAAGGGAAACTGGCAGGGAAGGAAAATGTACCTGGCCGAAACTGTCCGCAAACTTGTCCTGTAGTTGCTGAAAACTGAACATCCGCTCTCGGATTAATTTTTGTTCTTCCGTTTCCGTTCCGGCCCGGTCCTCGGCTTATCGTCACCCACTAGTATATAATCAAGTTGCCGTTTGTCCAGATTGGCAGACGCAACCTTTATGCGTATCTGGTCTCCCATCCGTATTTTTTTTCCAGTCCATTGACTGACCAGGGCGTATTCCCGTTCCACATATTCATAATCCTCATTCAGGGAATGTACGCTCACCATGCCTTCGCATTTGGTCTCAAGTGTTTCTACCCAAAATCCAAAAAATGCCACTCCGCTGATCAAACCTTCAAATTCTTCACCCAGATGTTGCTGCATGAATTCCACTTGCTTGTATTTATTGGATGCCCGTTCAGCATTCATAGCCTGGCGTTCCATTTCAGAACAATGCCTGCATTTTTTTTCCAATTCCTTATCCGGAAGGCCTTCCCCGTTCAGGCTACCTGCCAGGATACGGTGTACGAGGATGTCCGGATAACGCCTGATCGGGGAAGTGAAGTGACAGTATTCCCTGAATCCAAGTCCATAATGACCAATATTTTCTGTGCTGTATACTGCCTTGGCCATGGTACGGATCCCCAGAGTTTCCAGCAGATTCTGTTCCGGCTTGCCAGTTACCTTTTCCAACATCTGATTAAAGCTGTGGGCAATGCTTTCAGGTGAGCTCAGGTCTATTTTATATCCGGCTTTCTGGGCAAAGGCTGCAAAATTCCCCAACTTCTCCCGGTCCGGTCTGTCATGTATCCGGTAGGGAAAGGGCAATACCGGTTTACCGGGTTTCAGCTTTGCTACATGTTCGGCTATAGTTTTATTGGCCAGCAGCATGAGTTCTTCTATCAATTGGTGGGCTTCCTTGTTTTCCCTGATGGTAATTCCGATGGGAACTGCATTCTCGTCCAACAGGAACCTGATTTCCTGGCTGGAAAAATTAATCGCCCCTTTCCGGAAACGTTCCTTTCGGAGCTCCTGAGAAATATGAGTCAAGGCGATTATTTCCTTGGAAAATAATCCTTGTTTCTGGTCAATGATTTCCTGCACATCTTCATAAGTGAACCGGTGATTGGAATGGATCAGCGTGCGTCCGGTCCAGTAATGAAGGATTTCTGCCGATGAACTGATTTGGAAGACAATGGAAAAGCAGCATTTGTCCTCATGTGGCCGCAGTGAACAGAGTTCATTGGATATTCTTTCAGGGAGCATTGGTAAAACCCGGTCTGTAAGGTAGACGGATGTTGCCCGCTTGTAAGCTTCCCTATCCAGTGGAGATCCCGGGAGCACAAAATGACTGACATCTGCAATATGTACCCCGATTTCCAGATTGCCGTTTTTCAGGTAACGAAGTGAAATGGCATCGTCAAAATCCCTGGCATCAATGGGGTCAATGGTAATAGTGAACACTTCCCGGAAATCTTTTCTATGTTCTAGCTCTGCAGGATGTATGGTATCTTGGAGACTTTCTGCATCATCCAGTACTTCAGCAGGGAATGCGAGGGGAAAGCCATTTTCCACCAGGATACTCTTCATGGCCATATCATTGGTCTGTCCTTCATCAAAGACCTCCAATACTTTACCAACCGGTTTTTTCCCACCCCAGTCCACAATCTCCACAAGGACCATATCGTTATCTCCGGCCTCACCGATAGATTTCAGGGGGATATAGATATTGGGGATGCCTTCAGTGTCCGGGATCAGGAATGCAAAATTTTCACTTTTCTGTAACCTGCCGGTGAATTCAGTCCGTTTGCGTCGAAAAATTTCCCTAACTGATCCTTCCATCCTGCCTCCCGATTTATTTCCTTTGATAATCAGCACCCCCACTTCATCTCCGTCCAGGGCAGTGTTCAGATTTTCCTTTCTGACCAGGATATCCGTGATCAGTCCTTCCACTACGATGTAGGCCATGCCAGAACGGGTAATGTCCACAATTCCCCGGTAGGTTATTTTATCCCCACCACCGGAGGTGGTTGTTTTTTTCTTCCCACGCTCAGGGTTATTCTTATGGTATTTGTTCATATTCGGTCTGTTCCTGCTTTAGAAAGTCAAAGATACGCTGCTGGAAATTGCCAGCAGCGCCAAATAGGAAGAATGCCTGAATAGGCTGAACGAATATCTGCTGATCAAATGGTAAATCTGAAAGGATCATCTTCAGTCGGACAGCATCTTTTTCTGTGGTGATCACGAGTTTTTCCATTCCTTCTATCCGGTTAAAGCAGTCTTCCATGGATTCCAGATCGGCATTCCGGTAATAATGATGATCAGGAAAGGCAATACTTGTCACGCTACCGCATACCTGTTCCAGGTATTGCCTGAGGGGTTTCGGATCGGCTATTCCGGTAACGAGCAGCACATGATGATGCTTGGAAAGTTCCAATAAATTACCAGTGTCAATATGGTAAGGTTTGTCATATATCAGGCAAGTGAAAAATAATTCCTGGTTAGGTAATGGTGCGATTTCCCTGCTCATCTTTATTTTTTCTTCCTGCGTGAGGGCAGGGGGACATTTGGTGACCAGGATAATATCTGCCCTCCCATATCCCCTGCGGTTTTCCCTTAGCCTGCCCAGGGGCACAATATGGTCCCGGGTAAATGGCCTATGAAACTCGGTAACCAGGATATTGAGACCAGGTTCCACTGCGCGATGCTGGAAGGCATCATCCAATAAGACCAAATCTGTTTCAGGAGCATCCATCAGTATTTGTGGTAAGGCAAGCATTCGGTCCTCTCCTACCGCCACTACAATTTCAGGAAACCGGTTATGAAATTGCATGGGTTCATCCCCGATCTGATATACGGTACTTTGTTTATCTGCCAACAGGTATCCCCGGGTTCGACGGTAATACCCTCGGCTAAGGGTAGCAATGTGAAAATGATCTTTCAACATCCCGATCAGGTATTCCACATGGGGGGTTTTCCCCGAACCTCCCACAGTCAGGTTCCCAACGGCTATTGTTGGCAGGTCAAAACGGACAGCCGTCAGGATTTTCCAGTCATAGCATTTATTCCTGATCCAAATGATCAGTCCATAAAGCAGCGATACAGGGTACAGTAGGTATTTCAGGTATGAGCCAACAGGTCTGATCATCGGTATGATAAAATGAGCTGTACGTTTTGAAGAGGTCATTCAGGGTTTGCTGATACTTTCATTGACTATTCGAAGTATTTCCTGTTCATTGGCCAGTGCTGTTTCCAGCAAAGATTTGGCTTCCTGCTTGAAGCTTTCAACTTTTTCCTTTTCCTTCAATCCCCTTACATTGATCTGTACATTCAAAAATCCCCCGTATACGGCACTTCGGGCACAAAGAGCGGCTACTCCGGCATCACTAACGGAATTCGGATTGCCAATTATAGCCATTTGCCGGATCAGATCAAAGATTTCAATGGATCTCCGCATAATAGATAAAGGCACCAGAATGGCCAGTTTTAGGGCCTCCTGGATAGCTTCTTCCCGGACGGTTTGGTCCATTTCCGAAACGCGGGGAAGACCCCGGGCTTTGATTATACTGTCAAAAGCCTGGGTATCCTCATCTACCATCCTGAGCAATCCATCCTTCAGAAGTTGCCCTTTTTCAGCCCATTCGGAAAATTCCACCCAACGATCTTCCCATCCGGTCTTTGAGGCTGATAGATTGGCTACCATTGTGGCCAGGGAAGCTCCAAGAGCCCCCAGGAAAGCGGATGCCGATCCGCCACCCGGGGCATAACTTTCTGAAGCCAGTTCATCCGAAAATTGTTGAAGACTGAGATGGCACAGGGTTTTATTGTTTTTTTGCATCAGGACATATTCAATCACTTTTTTCTGGGGATCAAAAGCAGTAAGATCCTCCAGGCCCAGCGACCGGATGGCAGTCCTTACCAGCTCTGCTTCGCTGACTCCTGCACTGCGTTGTTGTGCGTGAAGGAAATATTTTCCGGCATCTGTCAGGCATTTTAGTGGGATCATGCCGACCAATTCGCTACCGGTAACCCGCATTCCCCTTTCTGCAGCCTTTTTACTGGCTTCCTGGAAAGCGATATGAAGCGGAGTAACCCCAATATTGGTCAGGTTCATAGAGACCTGAGCGGTCCCATATTCTTCAATATACCAACCAATGGCCCGGACAAAACGAAGATTGCCTGGTATACGGACAGGAAGTCCATCCGGACCGATCACTGTTTTGCCTTTGATTTTTTTCAGGCGACCATTCTCACGTAAGTCAAATGCAACTGCATTCGCCTTTTTCACCGAACGGGTATTGAGGTTAACGTTGTAGGCTACCAGAAAGTCACGAGCTCCGATCACTGTGGCTCCTGACCGTTCATTAAATAGGGCTTTCCCGAAATCAGGTTTCCATTGGGGATCTGCTAACCTGGCAGCTAGCCCTTCATATTCCCCGCTCCGGATGTCGGATAGGTTCTTCCGGCCCACCTGAATAGCTGCATTTTCATACAGGTAGACCGGGATATTCAATTCATCAGCTACTCTTTTCCCCAACCTGCGGGCCAAAACAATCGTTTCTTCCATGCTGATTCCGGATATGGGTATTAGCGGACATACATCCGTTGCGCCCATCCGGGGATGTTCGCCTGTGTGCTTACGCATATCAATGAGTTCGGCAGCTTTTCGAATCGATTGGAAAGCCGCTTCCAGCACAGCTTCTGGATGTCCGACAAAGGTAACCACAGTACGATTGGTAGCTTTACCGGGATCCACATCGAGCAATGCTGCTCCATCAACTGCTGTAATAGCAGCCGTTATCTGGTTGATGATCCCGGTATTTTTACCCTCGCTGAAATTGGGTACACATTCGATGATGGCATTATCCATGAAGATCAAGTTAGGGATTCGTTTAGTTGCAGTTCTCTGGAGATCTCCCTGGCATATGACATCACCACATTCCTGTTAAGTTCAGCAAAATCCGGGATACTGGCCAGCCAGGGAATCCCAGACCAGCGAACAATATCGGTTTCATTCATCCCTTTACTCCGATTAAATACCCAACCCAGGGCAGTAATTCCTTTAGACTTCAGGGTGATCGCAGTTAGCAGGGAATGATTAATACTTCCCAGATAAGTCATGGAAACCACAATTACCGGGATCTGAAGCGATTGGATCAGATCACAGTATAAGTAATGGTCATTAAGGGGGACCATCAAACCTCCTGCACCTTCTATCACCAAGGGCCTTCCAATTGCCGTATGTTTTTTAAAATCAGCCAGGATTTTTTCCGGAACTATATCCACACCATCAATCCGAGCTGAGGTATGTGGGGAAACCGGGGTCTTGAGTCGGTAGGTTTCCTCCAGGAAATGCGATCGGGAATTACTGACCAGTGACCGGACGATTGCGGTATCGGAAAAAGTTTCCATTCCTGACTGCACAGGCTTCCAGTAATCTGCTCCTAAAGCTTCAGTCAGGATTGCAGCAACCAGGGTCTTACCAACCCCGGTTCCTATGCCGGTGACAAAAATCACGGGATGATCGCGGATGAAAATCATGGGTTAAAATTAGCGGATTCTTTTGTGTTTTGTAGGAATATAAGTAGGTTTGCAACAACTGAATACACCTGAATGTCTGGTGAGCTGGCCTTTGGAATGACAAGCAATGACCTGGACCGGTTTGTAAAATAGAATGATTCCGTTAGGTACTTCCTGTTAAAATTCAACCCTTAAGTCGAAACCCATGTATTTGGAGAATATATTGCAGACAATTGGTCATACGCCTTTGATCAGGCTCAACAGGATCACGGCAGACCTTCCCTGCAAAGTGTTGGCTAAAGTGGAAACTTTCAACCCCGGCAACTCCATCAAGGACCGCATGGCTGTCAAGATTATAGAGGATGCCGAAAAAAAAGGATTGCTTTCTCCCGGTGGAACTATTATTGAGGGAACATCTGGCAATACTGGAATGGGTCTTGCCCTGGTAGCAGTGATCAGAGGATATAAATGCATATTCACCACTACGGACAAACAATCCAGGGAAAAGGTGGATATTCTCAAAGCCCTGGGAGCTGAAGTGATTGTTTGCCCGACCAATGTGGAACCTGCGGATCCGAGGTCTTACTATTCTGTGGCCAGAAGGCTTGCAGCAGAAATACCCAATGCCTTTTATGCCAACCAGTATGATAATCTGTCCAATCGGTTGGCTCATTATGAGCAAACTGCCCCGGAGATATGGGAACAGACAGCAGGGAAAATCACCCATCTGGTTGTAGCTACCGGTACTGGAGGAACCATTAGTGGCATCGGAAAGTTCCTGAAAGAAAAAAACCCGGATATCCAGGTCTGGGCCATTGACAGTTACGGATCCTTGCTCAAAAAATTTCATGATACGGGAGAACTTGATCAACAGGAAGTATACCCATATATCACGGAAGGAATCGGAGAAGATTTCGTACCGGCTAACTATGATATGGAGGTAATTGATCATTTTGAAAAGGTGTCTGACAGGGATGGTGCATTAATGGCCAGGCGCATTACCCGGGAAGAAGGGATTTTTGTGGGATATTCTGCCGGGTCTGCCCTTTCCGGGCTCATTCAACTGAAGGATAGACTGAAAGCCAGTGACCTCGTAGTGGTCATTTTTCATGACCATGGAAGCCGATATGTCGGGAAGATTTATAATGACCAATGGATGATGGAACGCGGTTTCCTGAATGTCAGGACTGTCCGGGACCTAATCAGTGGTCTCGGCAGCCGCAGATTGATTACCGTAAAGATTACAGATCATATTTCGCAGGCCATTGATCTGATGCGTGACAATGACGTCGGTCAGCTGCCGGTCATTCGGGATATTGATATCGTTGGGGCGATTTCTGAAAGTGGAATTTTTTCCCAACTGATTGATAACCCCGGTATCAAACACGATCCAGTGGAAAGAATCATGGAAAAGCCATTCCCCACTGTCAGCCTTGATACTCCCATGGAACGTCTTCCTGCTTTTATCAATAAGGATAATGGGGCGGTCCTTGTCAGGGACGAAGGAGGTAATTACCATATCATTACCAAATCAGACCTCATTTCATCGCTGAGCTGAATAATCAGGCATGTATATGGCATTTATAATCTGATTATCAGTATTTAATGAGATTTTTTTTATTAATTGCATCAATCTTTTTATTTATATTTATACCATTTTTTTAATGCGAAAATGTTCAAGATACCGGTACTTTTTACCCTGATCTGCTTAACTTTTTCACTTACTTCTGTTGCCCAGCTGGATAACAGGATTCTTGGATTTGACCAGCCGGTGCATTCCAAGGACAGCGGAAAGCTGATGTTCAGTTTTAATGACCTGAACTTCATGCGTAATACGGAATATTTTACTCCGATAGAAAGGGGTGAGACCCTATTTGGCTATGAAGTGAATCCAAACCTCGTATTTTATCCTACTAAGAAATTCCGTATCACGGGAGGGTTAATATTCAGAAAAGATTTCGGCAATAATAATTTCACTTTTGTTCTTCCTTTTTACAGCCTGAAATATTCTTCAAACGGACTATCTGGAATTTTTGGTAACCTGGAAGGCGGTGTGCAGCACCGGCTTATTGAACCCATGTACAATATTGACTATACCATTACCCGGCCACTGGAAAGTGGTGCACAGTTCAAAATAAACCATTCCAGGTTATGGAGTGATACCTGGATTAACTGGGAGCATATGATCTATGACAATTCCCCCTATAAGGAGGAAATAGCCAATGGTTCTTCCAATTATATGAAGGTTATTGAAAGCCCAAATGATTCCTTTTATGTGACCATCCCCATTCAGTTTTCCATGCATCACCTGGGAGGACAGATTAGTTCAGTCGGCGCAGACACCCTTCCGCTCAACAGCATGTATAGTGCTGCCACAGGATTAATTATCGATAAAAAGTTCAATAGCTCTTCTATCGATGAAATCAGGACCGAAGATTATTATACCTGGACCAGGACTTTTACCGGTGGCAATTATGTAAATTTTCCAAGCGGTAAGGGATATTATTTCAATCTTTTATTCAAAACTCCCATTCATTTCAGTTTCATGATCAGTTACTGGTATGGAGAGAAATATTATTTTCCGGAGGGGACAGATATTTATCAAAGCATTTCTGATTTTAACCCCAAATTCCTTTCCCCAATACGTAAATTGCTCTTTCTGCGGTTTTTTTACCAGAGACAGATTTACAAGGATCTTTGGATAAACCTGCGGATGGAACCCTATCACTCATTTGACCTGCATACCACTGAATATTCCTATTCAGTGTACATATCTTACAAGAGGGATTTTACCCTGATGAAACCAGGCAGCTGATATGAACTCAATGATAAGCTATAAATGGGAAGGATAGTGTATGATCAGCTGAACCGTCCGGTGGAATTCAAGTTCCCGCCTTGCAGAATTATTTCCCTGGTTCCTTCCCAGACCGAGCTTTTGCATGATCTTGGTCTGGAGGAAGAAGTATTGGGAATCACCCGGTTTTGCATACATCCCATTCATTGGCAAGAGACCAAATCGATCATTGGGGGCACCAGAAAATTGAACCTTGAAAAGATCAGGGCACTTAACCCCGAGCTGGTTATAGGTAATAAGGAGGAAAATGACCGAATCCAGGTAGAAATGCTGATGAAATTCAGTCCGGTTTGGATCAGTGATGTCCGCACAGTGGAAGAGGCTAGTCAGATGATTGAAAAGGTAGGCTTGATCACCGGAAAGTTTGTCGAAGCGGCTAAAATGACTTCCCGGATCAGGGCTTCAGTCAGCAGTGTGCCTGAAAAACTGACGAATATCCCTTCAGCATACTTAATCTGGCGAAAGCCCTGGATGGCAGCCGGAAGAGATACATTTATACATAATATGATGAGCCTCTTCGGGCTTCAAAATATAATGGATGACCAGATCAGGTATCCACAAATCACCTTGGAAGCTTTGAAGGAAAAAAAACCCAGGTTAATATTACTTTCTTCCGAACCATATCCTTTCAGGGAAAAACATATCAACGAGGTCAGGCGAGTATTGACAGACGCGGAAATTGTGTTGGTTGACGGTGAAATGTTCTCCTGGTACGGCAGCCATTTACTTCATGCCATCCAATATATTCAGGACCTTCGATCATACTGGGATAAAAATATTCCTTTTACCTGATGCAGGTTAATATAAACAGTTTATTTT